>JAYTMV010000241.1:0-4442 GCA_043728175.1 Sphingomonadales bacterium | reverse complement strand
GATATGGAAAGGCGCGGCGGCACCGCAATGATCCCAACCAAGCGGAACCGGCTGATCCAAATGCCCGTCGATGCCGCAATCTATGCTCTGCGCAACATGGTCGAGCGATGCTTTAACAAGCTCAAAAACGCCCGCAGACTAGCAACCCGATACAACAAAACCGCCGACAGCTACCTCGGCTTCATCCACATCGTCTCAATCCGCCTGTGGATGCGTCAATTTGTCAACACCTTCTAGTCGCAGGGACAGTCAGTGAGCGCAGCATACCCTACTGCGAGAGTACCAACCACAGCCACACCTACCCCAATCGCGATCCAGCCGACCGTACTTGGCCCTTTGCGGTTCTTCTTTTCCGGTTTTCCTGCCTCTTCAGCCGCACCAAGCACGGTATAGCGCGTCGCAATGGGCTGCCCTGCGAACGTCAACGTCGCCGAATAGCCTGGACGCAGGCTGAACCCGGCCATGCTGCCAATCCCGCGACGAACAATACCCGTTCTCGCATCCTGAACGGCCATCACTGGTCCAGCCGCAAAACCAATCTGCGCCCGATCACTATCGCGCACCACGCGTTTGCTATCAAGTTTGAGCGTCATCCCTAGCTGAGCACCGACGCCGCTTTGCACCCCGCCACTCCTATAATTTTGTACGCTTAGCCCCGCGTCTTGTGCCGCCTGTGCGGTTGCCCCCCAAACCAGTGCCAATGTTGCTGCGGTTAATGTTAATGAACGCATATTACTATCCTCTCCTATTGAAGTATCTGTAGGAAAGGCCCGCAATGTGGCGATTTTTTGTTTGAATTGCGGCGCTTATAAGGCAATGCTATATTTGATTAATGTTGATGTGCCATACAGGGGCAAATAGGAGGCATTGATGCGTTTGGTTGGAACAGCCATCATTATCAGCTTGATGTGCGTGTCAGTCGCTGACGCTGCGCAGCGGCGCGGTGCTGCCAAGCGAACGCTTATTGCCGCGAAAGCCAAAGCGAAGCCTGTCAAAGTCGCGCGCGTCTTCACGATCGCGGGTGAGGCGTTTGGCGAAGCAGAAATTGTAGATGCACGCGCTCAGCCTGATCTTGCGGGCAAAGCCACCATCATGATCACCTTTGATGATAATGGCCGGATAAAACTCGCGCGGTTGAGCGGGGCCAACAAATCAAAGCCGCTGCCCTTCGTGCTTGATGGACAGACGCTGATGGCGCCCGTCGTTACTGATCCGATCATTGACGGTGTCGCACAGATCACGGGCATGTTTACGATCACCGAGGCTGAAGTGATTGCCAAGAAAATCTCAGGCAAACCGCCGCTGCCTGACAGCCTCTAAAGCGCCAATCGCCGTTCCTCGGCGGCGCGCAGCACTTCGTAGGCGGTCTGGATCGCCTGAAAACGCTTGGCGGCATCCTTGTCATCAGGCTTCACATCGGGATGGTTCGACTTTGCCAACCGCCGCCACGCGAGCTTTATCGTGTCGAAATCAGCGTCAACCTCAACCTCAAGCACCTCAAGCGCGACCATTTCATCGCGGCTGCGTGAGCCATCGCCTGAGCCTGCCCAGCCGTAATGCTGCGCCTCTTTATAACCGCCCGCATCGCGCCGCTCTGTGCGTTCGCGTTCAGCCGCCTCTTCTGCGGAAAGCCCCTCAAAATAATCCCAGCGACTGTTATATTCAGTGGCGTGAGCGAGGCAGAAATACCAGCGCTCTGGGCTATTGGGTGACTTGGGTGCTGGCCGATCACCCGCGTTGGTGCAGCCATAGCGATCGCACATCCGCACCTTCGTTGCCTCAGTGCTCGCGCCGTAAGCCCGCCAGCGGGGGAATGACCAATCATCAGATCGTGTTTTACGCGCCATAGTGCCCGGTGCATTAGCCAGCTTGTCGCCCGCGCGCTAGCCCCAACCACGCCGAAATACACGGGAAAGATGGAAAAATCAGCCAATCCTAATATGGCAACGCATAGACAATTCGCTGTCGCTGCCCGCCACACCCAAGGCCGCCATCTGGGCGATAGGTTTGTTGAAAGCGGAACGAGGCTATATTCTTTGCAGCAGGTTGACCAAAAATAAAAGGCGGCCACGCGATGAGGGGGCGCTGGCTCGCAGTGCGTCCCTTGGCATCAATATCAAATTCTACAACTGTCCATCCGCCAAGACCGAGCCGAATGGCCTCTGTTGGATAATCGTCACTGGTAATAGTCCCACCCGTTTGTACGGGTTTCGCGTCCACTAATGCACATTGTTGAGCTGAAAGGCCCGTTTTGGCAAACAAGCTACGCGCATCATCAATATTGCCATTATTGACAGCAACGCTGGCAAGCCGTGTTAAAGCGCCCACTTTAAGGGGATCATTATCCACCAGCCGCTTATCCTCTGTAACAGGTTTTAGCACTTCAATGCCAAGTTTCGTTCGCGCATTAGCATCAAGTGAGTCAAAATAAGAAAGCCTAAGTGATGCTGACGCAGTTGCGTCTTTACTAATGATTGGATCAGCAAGCGCGGAATTAAGTGTGGCTTGCAAGGCAATTCGTCCTTGAGGAGTATAGGCATCACCGATATGAAAAGCCGTATTATTTGCAAAAAATGCCAGAACCGAAGGTGGTGCCCCGGCCTTTTTTGCAATCGCATAAGCACGATTGGCATAATTTGCAGCTAGCTTAGATGGAATGAGACGGTGTCGCGAAAGCCTAATTAAAGGTTCAATCATGGCAACAGTGTCGGCTCCATTCTTCTGAGCAAGTTCCACCATTGTTGCAGTAAGGATATCAAGGCCGCGCTGATCATTGCCTTCATTTGATATATCCGTCGCTTGGGGAGCCACTGATAACAACCATGTATTGACAGCCGGTAGTAATAAATCAGTTGCGCTATTCTTTTGAAACGTTGTTGTGCAACGAAGCTCAAGGCGGGTCAGGGCACGAAAAAATGGACTTACTTTTTTGAGCGTTTCTGCATCCCAAAACCATTCCGAAACGGCGCGTGCAAATTGCAATGCAACCGCGCGATCTCCCGAATAAAAAACAGGCCGTGCCTGACCGACCTGACCGTCGCCACGTATGCTAAATTCAACAACGGCAACATCGCCCGGCTTTGGCCCGTTAATTCCTCCACATGCCGGCGGCTCCATATTCAATCCAAGGCGAAACCCTTCATCCGAGGCCTGCGATGATCCAGTATAGGCTAGCAAGATGCGTCCCTGCTCGGCATGATTATCACGCATTGCGGCGATTGAGGCATCTGAGCGCGCGGCCGCATCAAGCAGGTTGATTTTTGATGTGCCAAGCCCGCCAAGTTTGCTGACCGCAATTTTCAAATCAGCGCGTGCTTCTTTTAATCTGCCAAGATTAGTGAGCGTCCTTCCGCGCAAGTTCCTGATGACGCCAAGCCACTCCTTATTCGCTTCTGGATTACGTGCCAGCACAGCGAGCGCGGCATCGGAATCGGCAAGCGCGGCGTCCGCATCAACAAAAATTCGGATCGGAATAAGGCGCGTATAAACAGCAAGTTTATCAACATCAGCTCCATTAAGCGCCAATGCCTCTTGCAACCGTGCAATGCTGCCCGAATAATCAAATCTTCGTTCATTTGCCTCCGCCAGCGTCAGAAACGCATCAAGCAAATCGGTCGTCAAACTCGCATCTTTGAAATTAACTTTAGCAAGTGTTGCGGTAATGAGTGGTTCGGCTTCGGCCTTATTGCCGAGCCTGTACATCATCTGCGCTTTTCGCAATTGAACAATCGCAAGATTTTTTGATGACGGGTTCTTGGCGGCTAAGCTTTTCTCAAGCGCAGAATATATGTCAAACGCACGCTGCCACTGACCCGCTGCGATTGCCGCAGTCCCGTCATCAAACTGTTGTTGAATGGCCGATTTCGGTTTGGCCGCAGGTTGATTCGTCGATTTTGTTTCGTTTGCTTGCGCGGACGCAATTGCAGGGCAAGCAAGGAGCGGCAGCGAGTACAACATCAATTTCTTAATCATCAACAACGCCCCTGTTCAATCAAATAGTCACAGTCATATTATCTGGCCCGCCAACAACATCAAGATAATTACAACAATAGACTTAATATCCGTGTTCTTGACTTTTTGAACGCGAAAAATGCCAGAGGGTCTGTAAGCCGGGTTCTGTCCAGATGGCGAACCACCCTGTGCGACCATTCCTCTAGGGGCGCTGTTGCCAACGCCCTCAAGCAACCAACCCGGACGACTGGGAGGAGGTTCCCATACGCCGTCCCTATTCGGTCTTGCTCCCGGTGGGGTTTGCCGTGCCGCCGCTGTTACCAGCCGCGCGGTGCGCTTTTACCGCACCGTTTCGCCCTTACCCCCCCGAAGGTTGAAGCCCGAAGGCTGGGGCGGTTTGTTTTCTGTGGCACTTTCCCTCAGGTCACCCTGGCCGGGGATTACCCGGCACCGTTCCTCGCTGGAGCCCGGACTTTCCTCCCCTGCCCGGT
>JAYTMV010000240.1:0-3212 GCA_043728175.1 Sphingomonadales bacterium | reverse complement strand
CCGCCGCGCTCACGTCCGTTCCTTAACCGTCATCCCCGCCGCGCGCATGAAATTGGCGAGCATCGCGTGGCCATGCTCGGTCGCGATGCTTTCGGGGTGAAATTGGACGCTGTGGATTGGCAGCGTCGCATGGCGAAAGCCCATCACATGGCCGTCGTTGCTCGTTGCATTGACGATCAGATCAGCCGGAATATCCTCAACGATCAGCGAGTGATAGCGCGTCGCGGTGAAGGGCGAAGGCAGGCCAGTGAACAGTCCGCTGCCATCATGCGTCACAGGCGAAGTCTTCCCGTGCATCAGGCCGCCACGAACAACTTTACCGCCAAAATGCTGACCAATTGCTTGATGACCAAGGCAAACGCCAAGCAGCGGTCGGTTGGCCTCAGCGCAAGCCGCGACAAGCTCAAGCGAAATTCCTGCCTCATTGGGCGTGCACGGCCCCGGCGAAATCAGGAATGCCTCGGCTCCTGATGACATCGCCTGCCCAACGCCAATCGCATCATTGCGGACAACCTCAACCTGCGCGCCAAGCTCCATCAGATAATGGACAAGGTTCCAAGTGAAGCTGTCGTAGTTATCGATGACTAAAATCACTGCCCAAACCCCGCGTCATTCGCGAGCCTCACGGCCTCACGCGCGGCGGCGATCAGCGCGCCTGCTTTGGCTTCGCATTCGCGCTGTTCGTACACAGGGTCGCTATCGGCGACGATGCCTGCGCCTGCTTGGACGTGCATTACGCCGTCTTTGATGACGGCGGTGCGCAGGACGATGCAGCTATCCATGCTGCCGTCGGGGCTGAAATAACCGACGCCGCCGGCATAGGCGCCGCGCGTTTCGCTTTCGAGTTCAGCGATGATTTCGCACGCGCGTACCTTTGGTGCGCCGCTGACGGTGCCTGCGGGGAAGCCAGCAAACAACGCGTCGAGCGCGTCTTTTTGAGGGGACAGGCGGCCAACCACGTTTGAGACGATGTGCATCACATGGCTGTAGAACTCGACGGTGTAGCTGTCAGTCACTTTCACGCTGCCTGCCTCGGCAACGCGGCCAACATCGTTGCGGCCAAGATCGAGCAGCATCAAATGTTCGGCGCGTTCTTTTGGATCGGCGAGCAGCGAGGCGCGGTTTTCGGCGTCCTCGACTGCGGTTTTGCCGCGTGGACGGGTGCCCGCGATTGGCCGGATTGTGACTTCGCCGTCCCGCGCGCGAACGAGGATTTCGGGGCTTGATCCCGTGAGCGAAAATCCGGGTAGATCAAGATGGTAGAGGAAGGGCGAGGGGTTTATCCGTCGCAGCGCGCGGTAAAGGTCAAACGGGGGTAGCGTGAAGGGCAGGGTGAAGCGCTGCGCCAAGACGACCTGAAAGATATCGCCCGCCGCGATATAGTCCTTCGCGCGGGCGACCATATCGCTGTAGCGCCCTGCGGGTAACACAGGTTCGGGCGTGACTTCGGGAAGTGCGAGCGCCCGCCGCTGCTCGCGGTCAAGCGGCGCTGCCAGCCGCGCCGATGCCGCCTCAATCCGTTCAACTGCCAGCGCAACCCCGCGCGCGGGGTCACCGCCGGGCCAAACGGGGGATGCGATAAACAGCCGGTCGGCCAGCCGATCAAACACAAGGATTACCGTTGGCCGGACAAACAGCATATCGGGCAGACCAATCGGATTGGCGGGCGGGCGCGGCAGATGCTCAACCAGCCCGATTGTTTCATAACCGAAATATCCAACAAGGCAGGCGAGTGCGCCGGGAAGCCCGTCGGGAACATCGATCCTACACGACTCAACCAATGCGCGCATCGCCGCTAGGCTGCCGCCCTCCAGTGGTACGAACGCATCCCGGTTGGTCAGCCATTCGCGGTTGATTTCTGGAGTATCGCCACTCGCGCGAAAGACGAGATCGGGAGCAAGGCCGATGAGGCTGTAGCGTCCGCGTACTGCGCCGCCCTCAACCGATTCGAGCAGATAGTCGCCGCGATCCCGCTCATGCAGTTTGAGGAAGGCCGACACGGGGGTTTCGGTATCGGCAATTTCACTCCGCCAGATCAGCGCTGGTTTGCCTGCACACAGACGGTCAAGCGCAATGCTGTCATCATCCTTATTCATTGCGGATGCGCATTACTGTGATGACACGCCGGTCAAATCACGTTTGAGTTTTGCAATCGCCGATGGATTGCGCTTCGCCCCGACGAGCGTTTTTACAGCATTTGAAAATTGGCTGGTATATTCCTCACCAACGATGCGGATCATCTGCTGCTGCGTGCTTTGAACAAGGCCGGGTTCGCTGGTTGCTGGCGCTGCGATCACCTTGTCGAGCGTGACGATTGACCAGCCACTCTTATCCGGCGTTTCGATGATCCGCGCTTGATTTCTGCTCATCTTAAATAGCGTATCAAGTGCTGGCGGCACATTGCGCTGGAGCTCAAGCATATCGATGCGGCGCGCGGAGATTGGTCGTGCCGGGGGCAGGGTGACCCCGGAAGCGCGCAATGCCTCGGCCATCGGGGTGCCTTTGCTCACCTTGGCAACGATTGCGGCTGCAATCGCGCGCGCGGCCTTGCTGCTGCGCTCATTTTCGATGTCGGCTTTGATTTTGTCGCTTACCTCGGCAATCGGGCGCGGTGCCGCTGGGGTAATTCGGTCAAGGTCGTAGAGGGTGTAACTTAGCCCGGCGGAAAGCGCGATGACGGTGGCGTCATCCTCAGCTTCGGCTTGAAACGCATCGCGCAGGATCGGCGCGAGTTCGGTTGGGAGCGTGTACGCCGGGTCTTTGGGCGCCGCACCGATTTGCGTGATCATCGGGGTTACTACGGCTGTCAGCCCTTCGGATTTAATGACATCGTCAAAGGTTGCGCCGTCGGCAATCGCGTCTTCAATCTTGGTGATGAAATCGGCGAGCAGCCCATCGGTTTTTGATTTTGTGAGTTCAGGGATCAGCGTGCCGCGCACATCGGCGAGGGTTTTGCCGCTTGTCCGCACAATCTTGTCAACGCGCACCACATGCCAGCCAAGCCCTGATTTGCCGGGTGCTGAAACGGAGCTTTGCGCGGCGGCAAAGGCAGTATCGGCAATCGCGGCGCTGGTTAATCCAGTATAAGCGGCCTTATCCTGTTCGGCGAGCGTTGTTGCTTCGCCGCTTGCGGCTTTGGCGGCGGCTTCGATGGATGTGCCCGCCTTCACCTGCGCCGCAATGGCATTGGCTTTGGCTTGATCGGCAACGAT
>JAYTMV010000239.1:0-13319 GCA_043728175.1 Sphingomonadales bacterium | reverse complement strand
TCGCGCGCCATCAAGCTACCAATCCAGCCGAGCAACACAACGTAAAGGATCGAAATCGCGGTATCAATCTGACCGTAGCTGCGCAGAACCTCAAATATACCTGCGCCAGCCACCGCGCCAAATACTCCGCCAACCGCAAGAAACGCGCCCATCGGCAGATCAACACCGTCTCGTTCAAGATGCGCCAGCACGCCCGATACGCTCGCGCCGGTTACTTGAGTCGCTGCCGAGGCCGCCGCAACCGCTGGAGGAATGCCGTAAAAGATCAGCAGCGGCGTCGTCAAAAACCCGCCGCCAACCCCGAACATACCCGACAAAAGGCCGACCCCCCCGCCAAGCAGGATCATCATCAAGGCATTCACCGACATATTCGCAATGGGGAGATAGATTTGCATGAGCACCTACCTTCTAACGCGGAGATGCCGCCGGGGAAACTGGCTAATGCACTATTACACTGAAGGATTGCACACACAGACTCAGAAATCGGTTCCAATTGAAAGTGCCGGGCCCGAGGCGGGCCGTGCTTGGCCTGCAACACGCCAGCGATATTCTGCCGATATCCGCAGACTAGCCGGGCCAAGCCTTTGTTTGACTGCCAATATTGGCCCAACATCAATCCTTGCAACCCCTGGTTGCGCCGCACCCCAAAAACCCGCACCGAGGCGCAGTTCGGTGTGATTTTGGTTAAGCAAAGCCCGTTCGATCTGCAAGGCACCGTCGACGAAACTATCACCACGCGCGAATCCAACGATGCCTGTCTGCGCATAGCCAGACAGGCTCACCTTGCTGACGAGCCGTTTGTCATTAAACCCGCCTGCTGCAATCACAGCAAAAGCGTTCCGCCCACCCCGATCAAGCGCAACACGCCGCTCCAAAATCAATTCAACCGGCACCTGTTTAACTGGGCGCGTTCCCAAACCAATCCCTGCCTCGCGACCCAGCTTTTGGTCAAGCGGAGCCGATACCCGCAAATTAAAAGCAATCGGCAATCGCTGGCCGATCTGCAGAAGCGGTTGCTGCACACGAACACCTGCCTGACTTGCGCCTAACTGACCATTGGTTGCCAAATTTAGGCCAGATCCGGCGGGCTTGAGGATTGCCCATGCGGAGATACTGAGATTAGGAAATCGGCGCGAAAAGGGAGCGCTGTAGGGCGTATCATCGGCTAAGCGCGGCGGCATTGGCAAGAATGTCTGTGATGGCGTGACTGTGCGAGCGGACTCAGACAGCAGCGCGGCAAAGGATTCCTGAATAATCTGCTTACTGGTCTCAGTCACAACGACCAGCATCTCTGACTTTGCTATATCGGGCTGGATTTTGTTGGTTCGGACTGCGTTCTGCGCCATTTCGGGCGCTATGATCGCGCTGCTATCAACCACAGCTGCCGCAATCGGCAAAGTCGCTTCGGATTGGCGCACCGGCGACCCCGTAACTGGTGCTGAAATTTCAGCGTTGGATGACATCAGCAAAAACGAAGTGCGCAGGCCAACCCATCCAAAGATGATAATCACCGTTGCCCGAAGTGCTCGGTTCTTTTGCATTACCCGAGGTTGTTTCCGCTTGGGAATTTATGCGCGGTTTTATCCCATACCGGTCGTTGCCCTTTGGCAATTCCCCAATATTGAATGACAGCACGCCGTGCGGCCATGATCGCAATGACATTGCCAACAAGCGTTCTCGGGATCGAGATCAAGCCTTCGCGCCAGCCATAAAGCTGCGTCACAAAATATGCCCGCATCGCCATCCGCCAGAACAGGAGCATGATATTAACGGCAATTATCGCCTCCGTTGTCGGGCCGATCATTTCAGACTGCGAACCCCTGAGCAGCCCAATACCCCAGGAGATGACCATCAGCAGAACCGCCAAATATGCCGACGTTAGAATCACTGCTGCGATCACCGCGCGGCGATCACGCAATCGCATCCAGAACTCAAATGCGCCCTGCCCCCAGCCAAGCCGATCCCAACCTGCAAGCGCAATGCCCGTGATCCAGCGAGTTTTCTGCCGCACTGCTGTTTCAAGCGTTGCAGGAAAATGCGCTTTCGTGGCTGCGACGCTCGCTTCGCCGTGTAGAGGAAGGCGCACAAATATGGTCTTCTCACCAAGCGCATGGAGCCGCAAACCAAGCTCATAATCTTCGGTCAGGCTATCTACATCGAATGGATTGCCGCCACGATCCGCAGCCAGTCTTGCCAACGCATCACAGCGCACTGCACAACCCACGCCTGCGGCTGGCACGCCCGCGCCCAAAAATTCACGAACCACGAGAGTTTTACAATGCGCCTCGGCAAATTCATCGCAGTAATGCCCACTGATCCAGCGGCTTTCAGGATCAACAATCGGAATGACGGGAAGCTGGACGAGCGCATTGGTTTCGATCAATCGATCAAAGATAATTAGCTCATCTGGACTGACCAAATCTTCTGCATCGTGGAGGATAACAGCTTTATAAGTTACGCTGCGATGAAATTGCTGCACTTTCAATTCGCGCCAAAGCGTATTGAGGCAATCGGCCTTTGTTGTGGGGCCATCGTTATCACATAAGACAAGCTGGATAGCCGGATGATCAACCGATTTTACCGCAGCAATTGTCGGCTGATCGTTCGGATAGCAGCCAACAAAAATTGTATATTGGGCGCCGCTGTAGCGCGCGGTTGCGGCAGTGAGCATTTCGGCGATTACCTCTGACTCATCCCATGCTGGAATAAATACAGCAAGATGGCCGGGGCTGCGCGGATGGGTAATCGTTTTGCTCGTTGCGCGATCGAATTTTCGATATACGAAAATTTTTCGCCATAGGTGCCGCACCATCCAAATGATATCAACAATCAGTTCATCAACACCGCCAATCAGAAACCCAACCGCCGCGAACAGGATGAGTTCTCGGCAGATAGTTTCGATGATTATGGTAATATAGTTCAAGTTTTGCGCCAGATTTCGAAACTATCCTTACGTCACTATTTAGACACATCCTGCCCAAAAACTGTGCGCACTCGAGCGGCAATCATTGATTTTCGGAAGGGATCATTTTCGGATTCTGATCGATCAAGCGGTCCGGGCCGATCCCAATCGCCTTCTGGACGGATAAGCATCATCGGGTCATTGTCGAGGCTAATTGCGTCTTCATGCAGTGCACAATTCAGTTCCAACTCAGCATATTTTATGTTCGCAAAGGAAAATTCAGGTCTGTCACCGCGCCGGGCGAATCCAAAAATCTTCCAAAAAGGAATAAGGTCTAGTCGGGCATGACCATAAATCTTTGTATAGCCCTTCCTTTGACAATGATCGATTGCTTGTCGCGCGAGTATAAAAGCGAGCCGACTCTTGCGATAATCAGAACGAACCGCAAGCCTTTCAATTTTTGCAAAGGATGCAAAAAATCTCAGCCTTACGCAGCCAGCTGGATCTCCATTGACATATCCGATTATATGCGTTGCGCAAAAATCATTGCCGTCAAACTCTTCTGAATAATGACAATATTGCTCGGCAATATATGTTGCTGAGCGCACCGAAACAACTTGACATAAATCTTCAAATGTACGCGCAATTTTTGTTCTTATGGCTCTTTTTACTTGGAATGAACCAATTTTTTTCTGCGGAAAAATAACTACCAAGCCCGGTTTGCAGCTAGGGAAATACGCGCTGGCATCGTTAAAGCCCATGCCAGCGCTAAGCCGCTGGGAATGATCGTTGATTGAGCGAGAAAAAAACGGGCACCCTTCTGGTGCAATCTCATCGAACAAAGCGGTCACCGCGCTGATTGATCGCCCAAAATTTGAGGGCATATACACCAGCCAAACATATACAGCAGCAGGTGCTTCGCGTGCAGGAGCAATCCATTCCGGGTCAGGGCAGAAGCCATCAAAAAGACCATTAGTCAAAGCCTCGGCACCAAGCGTGTTGAGTGGAAGGTAAGCTACTAAGCCAGAGGCGGCCTGCTTCGTTTCTTTTGAACGCAAAACGCGGAGAACATTAGGATTTCGCGACACAACTGACAGAATGGCCTGATCGCTGGCAAGTATCATGGTTGACCGCAGCCGATCGATAATGGGTTTCACCTCAGTCCAATCAGCTTTTTCGAGCACAAGCCCAGATTTTTCGGCATAAGCAACGCACCTGTCGACCTTTGGTGAGAAAGCAATATTACGAAATCGGGTACCATCCCGTTTATGATTAACGTACTGCATTGCTGCGCCCCTTAATTTCCGTTAACGATATATTCATGGTCACAAATCACCTTGTACTAGACTCTCGTCAAAAATTTGTTGATACCCAAAAAAAAGAACAGGGTGTTCAGCAATTCGAACACCATGGGCGGTTTGAACAGCTAGACGCCATTCATTGGAATGACTTGCACCTTGTTAAAACGGTTGCTGTTGTCGAAAGCTTTAGGCAGGCTGCGATAAAATTAGGGTGTTCGGTAAATACTGTACGTGCGCGCGTTCAACGCCTTGAAAAGGCGTTGGGTACAACATTGTTCAAGCGTTCTCGCGATGGTGTATCATTATCTGAAGACGGACTTGTGATCCTTGATGTGGCCATGGAAATGCAGTCATTCAGCGCGAGATTGCAACGCGGCTCTGGAAATAATACCGTCGTACAACAGGGTGAACTTAGAATTTCCTGTTCTGAAGGCATTGGCTCATATTGGCTAACCCCGCGCTTGAGCGATCTGCATGAGCAGCTCCCAAAGCACATTATTGTCCTCGACAATGATTTTGATCAACACCGGATACATTCATCTGGATATGACATTCGCATCGGCTTTGCCAAACCAACCGATCCAGACGCTATCGTCAAGAAACTGGCCACGGTGCATCAGATTCTATTTGCCAGCGAAGCCTATCTCACCAAAAACGGAATGCCTGCGTCGATCAACGATGTCCGCAATCACCGCCTTGTCCTGCTGAGTGCACCAGGCGTCAAATCCGATGCCGCTAGCCTGTTTTTTGGCGAAGATGGTGCACGCCAATTGGTCGCCGCCCGGTTTAACACGGGTCATTCGCTGTTGGGTGCGATTGCGGGCAGCATCGGCATCGGCGCATTGCCCACCTATGCCAGAGCAATTTCGGCACGGCTGATCCCGCTTGATGTTCCAATTACTCTGAAATTTGAATTGTGGCTTTCCTTTGATCGATTTGGTGCCAACTCGCTTCCGGTTCGTGAAGCAATTAACTGGGCACATCGCTGCTTTGACCAAGCGCGCTATCCTTGGTTCGCCGATGAATTCATCCACCCGCGCGCATTTGAGGATCAGTTGGCAAATGAGCGTCGCAACCATCAATTGATCTGGTGATCCAACTGCGACAATAGCAGGCAGCGGTTGCGCCCCGCCAAATCTTGAACGCAGCGTGC
The DNA here is from genome assembly GCA_043728175.1 of Sphingomonadales bacterium. Lineage (GTDB taxonomy): Bacteria > Pseudomonadota > Alphaproteobacteria > Sphingomonadales > Sphingomonadaceae > Aquisediminimonas. Next base: position 7,963 of record JAYTMV010000239.1, on the reverse strand, counting down.
GCTTAACCCAGCCTCAAGCGCCAGCGCCGAAACCACCTCAGCCTGCTCAGCACCAATCTCAAGCGCGACGATCGCACCCGGCTCCATCAGCCGCGCAAACTGTGGCATTAGATGCCGATAATCTTCCAGACCGTCCTCACCAGCAAATAGCGCCGACGCTGGCTCATAATCCGCAACCTCAGCCGCGAGCATTGCGCCGCTTTCGACATAGGGCGGGTTGCAGAGGATCAGATCGAACCGCTCATCCAACCCCTGTCCCCAATCACCGAGTACAAAGGCTGCGCGATCAGCGAGGTCAAGACTTTTGGCGTTAGCAGCGGCCACCGCAAGCGCCGCCTCCGATGCATCAACCCCTACCCCGCTGGCACCTGGCCATTCGCTCAGTGCCGCCAGCAACAGCGCGCCTGATCCGGTGCCAAGGTCAAGCACGCGCTTCGGGCTTGCCTTCGCAAAGTGACCGACCGCCGCCTCAATCAGGGTTTCACTATCAGGGCGCGGGATCAAAACGGCTGGCGATACATTGAGAGAAATCGTCCAGAAATCGCGAGTACCGGTGATGTACGCGACGGGTTCAGACGCCATCCGGCGCGCGAGCAATGCCTCAAACTCCGCTGGCACTTGATCTCCCAAACGCGACAGCAACAGCTTCTCTCGCGATACCCCGAGCGCGTGCGCCATCAACAGTTCAGCGTCTAACCGCGCGGTATCGCTGACCCCGCTTAGCCGCCGTGCGGCTTCCGCCAGACCGCCACGCATATCATTCATCCGCCGCCGCCAACCGCGACGCCTCATCCTCGGAAATCAGCGCGCCGATGAGTTCCTCCATCGCGCCCTCCAATATTTCGGGCAGGCGGTAGAGCGTCAGATTGATCCGGTGATCGGTCACGCGCCCTTGGGGAAAATTATAGGTGCGGATGCGCTCACTGCGGTCGCCTGAACCGACCATCGCCTTGCGGTTGCCCGCGCGTTCGCTGTGGAGCCGTTCACGCTCAAGCTCATACAGCCGTGTTCGCAGCACACGCAAAGCCTTGGCCTTATTCTTATGCTGCGATTTTTCATCCTGCTGGATGACGACCAAACCCGACGGAATATGGACGATCCGCACCGCGCTATCGGTCGTGTTGACTGACTGCCCACCGGGGCCGGATGAGCGGTAAATATCGATCCGCAAATCCTTATCATCAATCTGGACATCAACCTCCTCAGCCTCGGGCAGCACCGCGACGGTCGCCGCAGAAGTGTGAATGCGCCCCCCGCTCTCCGTTACCGGAACACGCTGAACACGGTGAACACCGCTTTCAAACTTCATCCGCGCGAACACGCCCTTGCCCGTCACACTCGCGACAACTTCCTTATAGCCACCCATTTCGGCACTGCTGGCGGAGATGAGTTCAACCTTCCAGCCCTGCCCTTCGGCGTAACGCTGATACATGCGGAAGAGATCGCCCGCGAACAGCGCAGCCTCATCGCCGCCCGTCCCTGCACGGACTTCAAGCATCGCGGAGCGTTCGTCGGCCGCATCCTTGGGGAGCAACGACAGCGCCAGCGCGCGTTCGGCGGCAGGGAGCGTCTCGCGGATCGACTGCGCTTCTTCAGCCGCCATATCGCGCATTTCGGGATCATCCGCCATCGCCTCAAGATCAATCAGCTCAGCGCGCAACCGCTGAAGCTCTGCTGCTGCAAGCGCGACTGGCTCAACCTCAGCATATTCCTTCGACAGCGCAACAAATTTGTCCGCTGCAAGATTGCCCGTGGCCAGCATCGCCTGCACCTCATCACGCCGCGCGAGGAGGGAAGCAATGCGTTGGGGGGAAATGGTACTCATAGTCTTTAATCGATTCTCTCAATCACAGGAGGCAAAGTTCACACTGTGCGATACCCCAATTTTCCTTTGTTTTTCGACTCGGCGTTAAGTGACAAAATCGATCATAGGATATAATATAGCTTTTCTGGCGTGTGTAGGACAGCGGATCAGCGACGACCTTCAATCTCATTGCGCGCTGCCTCTGCCAGAAATGCCGAACGGGTCAAGCGTCGCAGTGAAGCCGCCGCGTCAATGGCATCAAGCATTGATTGATCAAGCGAGATATTGACGCGCGCCGGTTTGCTATTCCGCCCGATCCACGGCACCATCACAAGAAAGGCGCCCTCAGCCAAATCGTCGCTTGCTTGTGCGCGGATCGTTTCGACCGGACTGGGTTCAAACGCGCCGTCTGCATCTTCGAACCACAGCGACAAAGCCTCAGTCGCGTTGGGGATGACATCCTCAATTTCATCAGCCGCCGAAAAGCAGCCGGGCAGATCGGGAAAATGCACGCCAAACGCGCTGCCTTCTTCCTTATGCACAACGGCATGATAATAGCGCATAGTGTTAGTCCTCATGTAATCCAACCCGCCTGCCGCGCGATGGCGCGCGCGGTACCGGTTGGTAAATCCTTTTTCGGGTGGGGCACGATCACCGTGCGGGTAACACCGTTATCATTCCGCGCATATTTGTGATGTGACCCTTTGACCGAAATGAGCGTGAAACCATCATCAAGCAGGTGACGAATGATTTTCTTGCTATCACGATCCATGTGTAGTTATTTACACATCATATCGGGCAGCGCAAGCCTATTGTGCAGGAAGACGCGTTTCTAGGGCGACCGCGCGTGCCGTAATCTCACGCTCAAAATGCGTTCCAGTCTCACGATTAACAACGTAAGCTGTTTCGAGCGCTTCCCAAATTCGATTGGCAAGATGTACACTCTCTACCCCTCCCAATTCATGGCGCAGTTCAGCAAAAATCGACTGAGGTTCAATGTTCACAGCACCGCCCCAAGAGGGATGTCTTTTGAGATTCAATCTGGCTCGAGCTCCGACTTTCTTCGCAAATTCAAACTGGCTTTTCTCTTTGGATCGGAAAGAAGAAGATGTCGAGATTCCTGATCGGCACAAGGCATACGACACCTTAGAAATCATATCGTCATTGCGAAACTGAGATACGATAGAGACTTCTGGAACCAAAGCAGCCGGCGCCTCAATCATCATACCCAACCGCTCAATACCCGCCGCCCAACCAACAGCTGGCGTATGCGGGCCGCCCAAGGTCTCAATCAATCCGTCATAACGCCCGCCGCCAAGCACCGTCCCTTGAGCGCCGAGCCGGTCAGTCACAAATTCAAATGCAGTATGCCTGTAATAATCAAGCCCGCGCACCAGCCTTGCATCGCGCTCCCACTTCACGCCCGCCGCGTCCAACCCGCCAGTGACGCTGTCAAAGAAATCGCGCGCTTCGTCGGTCAGGAACATATCAATATCGGGCGCGGCATCAGCGATGGGCCGATCCCTCGAGTCTTTGCTGTCCAATATCCGCATCGGATTCACCGCCAGCCGCGTTACGCTGTCTTCGGACAACTCCCCCCGGTGCGCCTCAAAATGCTCGATCAGCGCGGCGCGCCACGCCGCGCGTGATCCGCCGTCGCCCAATGTGTTGAGCTTGAGCGTAATCCCGTCGTCAATCTTCAATTCCTTGAGCAATTGATCAGCAAAGCAGAGCAGCTCAACATCGGCGGCTGGTTCACCCGCGCCAATCACTTCGGCATCGAGCTGATGAAACTGGCGGAAACGGCCCTTTTGCGGGCGTTCGTAGCGGAATATTGGCCCGTGTGTTGCAACCTTTAAGGGCGCATATTGCTGCCAGCCTTCGGTCAGATAGGCGCGACAAATCCCGGCGGTAAATTCGGGGCGCAGTGTGAGTGAAACCCCGCCGCGATCCTCGAAGCTGTACATTTCCTTGGAAACGACATCAGTGCTCTCGCCGAGCGAGCGCGCGAACACCGCCGTCGCCTCAAACACTGGCACCTCAACCCGCTTGAAGCCGTAAAGCCTGCGCACGCGGTCAAACGTCTCAACCACATGGTGAAAACGGTCTGCCTCTTCGCCGTACATACTCTGGGTGCCGCGAATGGGCCGGGGTGTTTCGATCTTTGCCATAGTGCGACGCCCTATAGCCACTGGACGCCCCGCGCAATTCGCGTCATGAAACGGCAACGATAATTTTAATGGGGGATTCGATGCTGCGCCACGCCCTTGCGCTCGTTTTACTTGCCACGCCGACACTTAGCCTTGCCGAAGAGGATGCAGACGCGGGCGCGGGGGGCCGTTCCGCGATGGCGATTCCGGCGGCAAAGGAGGGTGCCTATCCCGGCACCATGCTCCTCAATATCGATGCGACTGATCTTGATCGCGCGATCTTCCGCGTTAAGCAGATGATCCCGATTACGCAGGGCGGGGCGATGACTTTGCTCTTCCCCAAATGGCTGCCGGGAAATCACGCGCCGCGCGGTGAGATTGAGAAGCTGACGGGCCTGACGATCAAGGCTGGCGGCAAGACGCTAATCTGGAAACGCGATCCAGTCGATGTCTATGCCTTCCACATCACCGCGCCAGCGGGTGCGCGCGCACTTGATCTGTCGTTTGAGTTTGTTTCGGCCAATGACGGTGCGCAAGGCCGCATCGTGATGACGCAGGAGATGATGAACCTCCAGTGGAATAATATGTCGCTGTATCCGGCGGGTTATTACACGAGCGCCATTCCGGTTTCAGCGACGGTTAAATATCCCGCAGGCTGGAAAGCCGCAACGGCGGTGCGCCCGGTCAAGACGATTGGCGATACGATCACTTATGAAACCGTGCCTTATGACACGCTGGTTGATTCCCCTGTGTTTGCGGGCAAATATTTCCGCAGTGAGCCGCTTGGCGACAATGTCACTCTGAATATTGTGGCCGATGCGCCGAAATATCTCGCGATCAAGCCGTATCAGCTTGACGCGCATAAGCGGCTTGTCACCCAAGCACTCAAGCTGTTCGGCACGCGGCAATTTGACCGTTATGATTTCCTCCTATCGCTGACTGACCGAATGGGCGGCATCGGGCTTGAACATCACCGATCATCCGAAAACGGGGTAAACCCGGAATATTTCACCGAATGGGAGGGCGGCCCCGGTCGGCGCAACCTCCTCCCCCATGAATTGGTGCATAGCTGGAACGGCAAACACCGCCGCCCTGCGGGTCAGATTGTTCCTGATTACCGCACCCCGCTGATCAACGATCTGCTGTGGGTGTATGAGGGGCAGACGCAATTCTGGGGCTATGTGCTGGGCGCGCGCTCTGGGCTGTTCAGCAAGCAGGAGACGCTTGATGCGCTCGCGGGGATTGCCGCTGGGCTTGATGTCCGCCGAGCGCGCGATTGGCGCAGTTTGGATGATACTACTTATGATCCAGTGATTTCGGCGCGCCGCCCCAAGGGCTGGGTAAGCTGGCAGCGCAGCGAGGATTATTATAACGAAGGCCTGCTGATCTGGCTTGAGACCGACGCGATCATTCGCGAACGCAGCAAGGGTGCCAAATCGATGGACGATTTCGCGCGGAGCTTCTTTGGGACGAAGGAAGGCGATTACAGCGCCAATCCTTATGATTTTAAGGATCTCGTCCGCACGTTAAACGGCGTTGTGGCGTATGATTGGGACGGCTTCCTCACCAAGCGGCTGACCGAAAAGGCCGCAACGGCGCCGCTGAACGGCCTCACCCAAGGCGGTTACCGTCTGATCTTTGGCGATGAGCCAACCCCGCAGTTCAAGGACGGTGAAAAGCGATCCAAGGAAATCAACCTCAGCTACTCACTCGGCGCGACAATCGCCAAAAACAAACTTACCAGCATCATCTGGGATGGGCCGCTGTTTAACGCTGGCCTTGTGATCGATACCGAGATCATCGCGGTCAACGGCATGGCGTATGAGGATGAGGGGATCAAGGAAGCGATCACAGCGGCGAAGGGCACAACCACGCCAATCCGCCTAATTGTCAAAAACGGTGACCGCGTGCGCGAAGTGAGCGTGCCCTACTACGGCGGGCTGCGTTATCCCCGGCTTGAAAAGATCGGCACGGCGGACAGCGGTTTGGATATGCTGCTTAAAGCGCGGTGAGGGCAAAAGAAAAGCGTCCGGGGTTTCCCCCGGACGCTGTTTCTTTAACACTGACCTTGGCGATCAGTAGCTGTAATACATATCAAATTCGACTGGCGCTGGCGTCATTTCCCAACGGGCATTTTCCTGCCATTTGAGTTCGGCGTAGCTTTCGATCTGATCCTTGCTGAACACATCGCCCTTGAGCAGGAACGCATGGTCGGCCTCAAGCGCTTCGAGCGCCTCGCGGAGTGAACCGCAGACGGTTGGCACCTGCGCCAGTTCTTCGGGCGGGAGGTCATAGAGGTTCTTATCCATCGCGTCACCGGGGTGGATTTTATTCTCAATCCCATCAAGCCCCGCCATGAAGAGTGCTGCGTAGCAGAGATACGGATTGGCCATCGCGTCGGGGAAACGCACTTCAACGCGCTTTGCCTTTGCGCCCGTTCCGTAAGGAATCCGGCATGAGGCCGAGCGGTTCCGCGCTGAATAGGCGAGCAACACGGGCGCTTCATAGCCGGGCACCAGCCGCTTATAGCTGTTGGTGGTCGGGTTGGTGAAGGCGTTCAGCGCTTTGGCATGTTTGATGATGCCGCCAATGAAATACAGGCACATATCGGAAAGGCCCGCATAGCCATTGCCCGCGAACAGCGGTTTGTCCTTCGCCCAGATCGAAAGATGCGTGTGCATTCCGCTGCCATTATCTTCCTTGATCGGCTTTGGCATGAACGTCGCGGTTTTGCCGTAAGCGTGCGCGACTTGGTGGACGACATATTTGTAGATTTGCATCCGGTCTGCCGTGGTCGTCAGCGTGCCAAACGTCAGCCCAAGCTCATGCTGAGCGGCGGCAACTTCATGGTGATGCTTGTCGCAGGGCAAGCCCATTTCAAGCATGGTCGAGACCATCTCAGCGCGGATATCGACGGCTGAATCGACCGGCGCGACGGGGAAGTAACCGCCCTTGGCGCGTGGGCGGTGGCCCATGTTGCCGCCTTCATATTTGGTGCCGGTGTTGGTCGGCAACTCGATATCATCGATGTGATAGTAGCTGCTGTTGTAGGTATTATCGAAGCGCACGTCATCGAACATGAAAAACTCGGCTTCGGGGCCGACATAGACGGTATCACCAATTCCAGTGGTCTTGAGATAGGCCTCGGCGCGCTTGGCGGTACTGCGCGGATCGCGGGCATAAAGCTCACCGGTTGATGGCTCAACAATATCGCAGAACAGGATCATCATCGGCGTCGCACTGAACGGATCGACATAGACTGCGTCGAGATCAGGCTTGAGGATCATGTCGCTTTCGTTGATCGCTTTCCAGCCCTCAATTGATGATCCGTCAAACATCAGGCCGTCAGCGAGTTCATCCTCGCCGATGACGCCCGCACACATCGTCAGATGCTGCCACTTGCCGCGCGGGTCAGTGAAACGGAGATCGACCCATTCGATATCTTCGTCTTTGATACGTTTGAGGATGGCTGCTGCGCTAGTCATTGGTAGTGATCCTTCTTAATTGTGAGAGTTGTTCATATTCTCCGTTCACCCTAAGCTTGTCGAAGGGTTCCCTTTCTTTTGATTACGAAAGAAGGGAGGGCTTCGACAGGCTCAGCCCGAACGCCGTAGTTCAAATCGCGTCGTTATCGGTTTCGCCGGTGCGGATGCGGAGCGCACTTTCAATCGGGATAACGAAAATCTTGCCATCGCCGATCCGGCCCGTTTGTGCCGCCGCCGCAATCGCCTCAACCACGCGCGCGGCCATGCCATCTTCAACGACGACTTCAAGCTTCACCTTGGGGAGGAAATCAACGATATATTCGGCCCCCCGGTACAGCTCGGTATGGCCCTTCTGACGGCCAAAACCCTTGGCCTCGGTCACGGTAATACCGCTGACGCCAACTTCGTGGAGCGCTTCTTTCACCTCATCAAGCTTGAACGGTTTGATGATCGCTTCAATTTTTTTCATAATCTGCCTGAGCCCCTTTGGCCTGAAGTGTCTTCAATAAACGTGCCAGTTCGCA
>JAYTMV010000238.1:0-3461 GCA_043728175.1 Sphingomonadales bacterium | reverse complement strand
TCCCGCCTGCGCGGGAATGACGTTTTGGGATGGTTTCTGACCATTTTGCTCGTTTGGATTTGCGTTGTCCCCGCATACGCCCAGAGCTTCCCCACACTCACGGGCCGCGTTGTTGATGCCGCGAATATCATTCCTGATGGCGAAGAGGCAGCGCTTAACGCCAAGCTAAAAGCGCTGGAGGATACAACCGATCGGCAATTGGTCGTGGCGACGATCCCAAGCCTCGAAGGTTATCCAATTGATGATTATGGCTACAGGCTTGGCCGGGCATGGGGGATTGGCCAGAAAGAGACGGATAACGGCGTAGTTCTGATCGTTGCCCCCAATGACCGCAAGGTACGTGTTGAGGTTGGTTATGGGCTTGAGCCTATCCTGACTGATGCGTGGTCAAGCGTGCTGATCAATACAACGATCTTACCGCAATTTAAGGCGGGCAATTATCCCGGTGGCATAGCGGCAGGGGCTGATGCTTTGATAAGCCAGCTTCAGTTGCCACCTGAGGAAGCTGCAAAACGCGCGGCCCAAACCACCAAGCAATCTTCACGCAAAAGCGGTGTCAGCCTCGGCGATGTGATTTTCTGGCTCGTCATCTTCTTCTTTTTCATCCTCCCGATGCTCCGCTCCATGTTTGGCGGCAAACGCGGGCGGCGGCACGGCAGCGGCCCGATCATCATTTGGGGCGGTGGCAACGACGATGACTGGGGCGGCGGAGGCGGCTGGGGTGGGGGCGGCGGCTTTGGCGGCGGCGGTGGTTTTTCGGGCGGTGGCGGCGGCTTCGGCGGCGGCGGCGCATCGGGGGGATGGTGATGGCACACAAACTTTCGCTTTCTGCCGATGATCATGTCCGCGTGAGTGCGGCGGTTCACAAAGCCGAGCAGGGCACAGCCGGAGAGATTGTTACGATCACGGCTGAAGCGTCGGATAGTTATAATGATATCGCGCTATGGTGGGCGATTGGCACGGCAGTGATTGCGGTGGCGACGCTCGCGGCGTTTCCCGGATTTTACGCCAATTTGCTTGGGCTGATGAGCAATGGTTGGGGTGCAGAGCTCACGGTCGCGGTGGCGCTTGAACTGGCGCTCGCGCTGCTCGTTCTGATTTTTGCGATTGTGCGGCTGGCGCTCAATTACCGCCCGCTCCGCTTTGCGCTGACCCCGCGTATCATCCGCGCGCAGCGGGTGCATGCACGCGCCGTTGGCTATTTCAAGGTTGGTGCAGAGGCGCGCACTTCGGGCCGGACGGGCATCCTTATCTACATTTCGCTTGCCGAACATGTCGCTGAAATCATCGCTGACGAAGCGATCCACGGTAAGGTCGCGCCCGGCGTATGGGGCGATGCGATGGCTGATCTCATTGCTGAAGTGCGGCAAGGCAAACTCGCCGACGGGATGATCGCTGCCGTGCGCGATGTTGGTGTCATTCTTGCTGAACATTTTCCGCGCGCCGACGATGATGTCAACGAACTGCCTGACCGATTGATTGAGCTGTAATGGCGGATAGCGAGGAAATCGTTTGGCAGGGCAAATTCATCACCACCAAACGCGATGGCAAATGGGAATATGTCGGTCGCGCGCGCGGGATAAACGCGGCGGTGATCCTCGCGATTGATGATGGCCATGTCATCCTTGTTGAGCAATACCGCGTTCCGCTTGGCCGTAATTGCCTTGAATTGCCCGCTGGATTGATCGGCGATGAAGAGGCGGGGGAAGCAGTTCAAACCGCCGCCGCGCGCGAGCTTGAAGAGGAAACAGGCTACCACGCCGATAGGATCGCGGTCGTCGGCGAATTTTATTCCTCCCCCGGTATGGTCAGCGAAAGCTTCACCCTTGTCAAAGCGCTTGGCCTTACCAAAGTTAGCGAAGGCGGCGGCGTTGAGGGTGAGAATATCACCGTCCACCGCGTTGCGCTTGCTCAGCTTGAGGACTTCATCGATGACAAACGACGCGTCGGCTGCGGGATTGACGTGAAACTGCTGACCCTGCTTGGCCCAAACCTTATCAGCGAAAATTATCCGAATAAGACTGAAGCTTAAGGACGCGCGTTGGTGCGGTTTCAACCTGCGCGGCGATGCCGTTCTTGTCAGCATAAGCTTTGGCCACATCGGCACTGCCAAATTTCAGCCGCACCTGTCGCTGAGTATCCGATGATCCAGCCCAGCCCATCAGCGGGTCGGGACGCTGCGCCTCAGCGGGCACAAATTCTAACACCCAGTCATCGGTGCCGGCCCGGCCCGATTGCATTGCGTTTTTGGCTTTTTGATAGATGCGTGCGCTGGTCATAATCGCCTCTTTCCCGCAAAGTGGGCGTTCAATCAAGAGCGCGATTGCGCCTTTTTGGTTTTAAGCGATGCGATTGCCTTCGTCGGATCATCGGGCCAATTATGTTTTGGATATTCGCCGCGCATTTCCTTAGCCACGTCAGCCCAACTGCCCGCCCAAAAACCGGACAGATCGCGCGTCGTTTGAATGGGTCGCCCAGCGGGTGAGGTCAGGCTCAGGACAAGCGGCACATGATTGCGCCCGGTGGTGGGATGTGTCGCCAATCCGAACAGCGCCTGAACCCGGAGCGTCACCTGCGGGCCGCTCTCGCCGCTATAATCAATCGGATGGCTTGTTCCAGCGGGTGAGTGGAATTCAGCAGGCGCAAGCGCATCAACCGTGCGTTTGCCGTCCCAGCCAAGCAGATTCTCAAGCGCTTGATAAAGCGCACCCGGCACCACGTCAGACAATTTGCGCTTACCTGCCACCAGCGTAGGCAGCCACAGCTCAAGACTATCAATTAACGCTGCATCGCTGAGCGCGTTTTGCCCGGCATAGGCGGCGCGTGCGCGGAGCGTGTTGACGGCGTTGGGCCAGTTGATGCAGCCAAGGCCGTGGCTACGCACGCCCTCGACTAAGGCGTCCGATATGGCTGTAGGGTCTGCGTTAGCGTCATGCCCCGATGCGAGCGTGATCGCGCCAATCCGTCTTTCAATTCGTGCATCGACCGCCCCGCTGGCTGGATCAAAGCTTAGTGTGCGCCGCGCCTGTATGCGGTCGGGGTAAAGCACTTCAATCTCACGCCATTCTATTGCAGCGGCAGAGAGTATCCGCGCGCCTGATGCCGCCCCTTGCGTTTCGGCAACCGCTAGCCATTCGGATTTGGCAAGCGGTGAGGCCGGATCAAGCCGGAAGCCGCGCCCGCCGATGCTAGCCCAATGTTCGCCGCTCGCCCCGCGCCGCCGCGCAAGGCGATCAGGGAAAGCAAGTGCGATTGCGGTAGGGAGTCTGCTCTCGCCTTTTGTGGAGGCGATTGGCTTTACTAGGGTCAACCACCGCCTCGCCAAACCTCGCCCCGCCTCAGCGCGTTTCCCGCGTTCGCGCTGCCAGCGTTCAAGCCGTGCTTCGAGATCAACATCATTCCCCCCAAGCCCGCGTTCTGACAGCAATACCGCAACCTTAGCGGCGACTTCGCCAATTCCG
>JAYTMV010000237.1:0-2450 GCA_043728175.1 Sphingomonadales bacterium | reverse complement strand
TGATGGTTGCAGGCGGCGAAAGCGGGCCTGACCGCGTGGCGGCGCTGACTGATCGGGCGTTGGCCGAGGCCAGCGTCGGGCTTGATTTTGAACGAGAGGGGTTTCGGCTCACTGGCGTTGCCGGCTTGCCGACGTTCAATCGCGGCGTGGCTGATCATCAATATCTTTTCGTGAATGGTCGGCCAGTCAAAGACCGCCTTCTGACAGGTGCTGTGCGCGGTGCCTACGCCGATATGCTCGCGCGTGATCGTCACGCGGTTGTGGCGCTGTTCCTTGATGTCCCGCTCAGTGAAGTTGATATCAATGTGCATCCCGCAAAAACCGAAGTGCGTTTCCGCGATCCAGCGTTAGTGCGCGGGCTGATTGTGAGCGGACTGCGCCGGGCGCTTGATGAGGCAGGGCAGGAACGCGCGCCGCTTCCCTCTGTCGCGGCGCTTGGCCGTTGGCAAAGCGAGCCGTCGCAATCGGCTTGGCCAGCACCTGTGACGTCTTTGCAGGGGCGCGTCTGGGACAATCGCAGCCATTTTGCAGCCCCGCCGCCGCTTGCCCGCGCTGAAGCATCCGACGCCCCTATTCCAGAACAATCTGCGCACCCGCTTGGCGTCGCGCGCGGACAGATCGCGCAAACCTATATTGTGGCGGAAGCTGAAGATGGGTTGATCCTTGTCGATCAACACGCCGCGCACGAACGACTGGTGCTTGAACGCATGCGCCGCGCGGTTGAGAGCGGTGGGGTCGCAAGCCAAGCACTGCTCATCCCCGAAGTCGTCGAACTTGACGAAAGCGCGTGTGACCGGCTTGAGGCGCGGATCATTGACTTAGCCGCATTTGGACTTGAGCTTGAACGCTTCGGCGCTGGCGCTGTACTGGTGCGCGCATCGCCAGCGGTGCTTGGTGCGGGGGATATTCAGGGGCTGGTCACCGACCTCGCCGATGAGCTTGCCGCGCACGGTGAAGCATTGTCGCTCAAAGAACGGATCGATGCGGTGGCGGGCACAATGGCGTGTCACAGTTCAGTGCGGGCAGGCAGGGTGCTTTCAGTCGCCGAAATGAACGCGCTGCTCCGCGAAATGGAGGTCACCCCGCACTCGGGCCAGTGCAACCACGGTCGACCCACTTGGGTGAAGCTCGCGCACGGTGATATTGAGAAACTGTTCGGGAGGAAGTGATGGGGGTTGTTGTCGCTGTTGCTGCGCGAGAAACACACCGCATTACCAAAGATGCGCAAGATGCCATCCACCTTATCGCTGGCCAAGGCGTACAAGGCGATGCCCATAGCGGTTCAACGGTCAAGCACCGCAGTCGTGTTGCCAAAGATCCAACCCAGCCAAATTTACGACAAGTGCATCTTATCCACGCTGAACTGTTCGATATGCTGGCGGACAAGGGCTTTGAGATTGGCCCAGCGATGATGGGCGAGAATATCACCACACGCGGGATTGACTTGCTTGGGTTGTCTGCGGAGACGCGGCTTCAGATTGGAAATGAAGCGGTGATTGAGATTACGGGCCTACGCAATCCCTGCCATCAGCTTAATTGCCTTATTCCGGGCCTGATGCAGGCAGTGCTTGACTACGCTGATGACGGTAGCCTCATCCGTTTGGCGGGAGTAATGGGCATTGTCATCACAGGAGGGATGGTGATGACTGGAGACCCAATTACTATGGCTTTTAGTCCAAACCCACACATCATGCTGCAACCAGTATGAGCCAGACGAAACTTCCATTATTGCGCCGCATCACGTCACTCCCCGAATTCAACATCTATATCTTTGCCTTCCTGCTCAATTTCGTGTGGGAGTTTCTGCAAATGCCGCTGTTCACGGCGCCACCTGCGGACATGCCGCACTGGGATATCGTCAAGATCTACGCATTCGCTACCGTGGCCGATGGCTTCATCATGCTGATTGCCTTTTGGACGGCCTCGGCCTTTGCGCGGTCACGTTACTGGTTTGTCGCGGGCGAGCGCAGCCATGTGCTGATTTTTTTGATTACCGGCCTTGCGATTACCAGCGCGATTGAGTTGATCGCAACTGAGATGGGGGTGTGGGCTTATTCGCCGTTGATGCCGGTGCTATTCGGCGTTGGCATGTCACCGTTTCTGCAATGGGTGATCCCGCCACTGATTACGCTGTGGTTTACCCGGCGTCAGTTGGGTGTGTGATGCTTGACCGCTGCATCGACCAGCATATCTTCACGCTCTGCCATCGCCTCCCACGGGAAGACAAACCAGCGCGGTTCTTCATTTCGGTCAATCGTGCGCGCGCGATAGTCAACGGTTTCGATTGAGCGGATATTATCGATCAGCACCGCCACGCGCAGATGCGCCGCGACACCGCCTGTTTTGAGAAATTCCTCACGGAGATAGCGCAGTGTTTTGCCCGAATCGTTGATATCGTCCACGATTAACAGGCGAATACCGGCCTTGGTCTTGTCAGCAAGCTTTGCGAG
>JAYTMV010000236.1:0-2160 GCA_043728175.1 Sphingomonadales bacterium | reverse complement strand
TGGCATATCTGGTTGTCGCAGCTTTCGCCCAAGACCATCGCCGCCAAAGGCGCGCGTATTCCGGGTGAAGGCAGGCTAAGCGCTATCGAAGATGCGCCTGGGACTTACGTAAAGACGCGGTAGGTTATTACCGATTTGCGTCTACACGCCCCTCTACCGTTGGTGCTGAGTAGCTGCTGAACGCAGTGAAGTAGCGTATCGAAGTACATGTTACGCACGCAAAACCCTTCGATACGGCACCTCGCTACGCTCGGCACCTACTCAGGGCGAACGGAGTTTTAGGCATCGTCACGAGTCGCCCTGACTGATCCACACATGACCGGTTTGTGACCTTATCCACAACCCGCCCACAGACTTGTGCGCTTGTCTGCGCAAGGCGGGTTGCGCGCGATTCGTGAAAGGCGCATTCACCGGCTCAACAGCAAAGCAGGGCCGCAATGCGCGATCAGGAAGAAGAATTTATCGAGATGGAGCGCGAGGAATCCGCGCCGCTCGATATGCTTGCCGCCCTTTTCGAGGCGCGCGGCTGGGAATATGACGTCATCAGCGACGAAGAAGTGACCGCTGAATTCAAAGGCAGCTGGACCAGCTATCAACTCCGCGTAATCTGGCGCGAAGAGGATAATGCGCTGCAATTATTGGTCTTTCCCGACGTTACTGCGCCGTCGGATAAACACGAGACGATCTATAAGGCATTGGGCCTCATCAATGAGCAACTGTGGCTCGGCCATTTCGATCTGTGGTCGCAAAATGGCATCATCCTGTTCCGCCACGGCAGCTTGCTTCCGCCTAACGGCATGCTGGGCGTCGATCAGGCCCAGACAATCATCGATGTGGCGCTTGATGAATGTGAACGTTTTTATCCGGTGTTTCAGTTTATTATCTGGGGTGAAAAAAGCCCCGAGGATGCGCTTGCCGCAGCGTTGATTGAGACGCATGGGGAGGCTTAAGGGCCAATCGCATTTTATCGACTTGTATTGCCCTTGCGTGCCAAGAGCGGCAAAAACTACGTTACAGTGATTCAGTTCCGGCGCTTGAGGGAATCACTTCGGGAGCGAAAAATGAACCGACATCTAAAGCTAACTCTGCTTTGCCTGCTCAGTCTCGGATTGTTTTCGCCACCGGCCAATGCTGGCGCGAAATATGCGCGCAAGGACTTTACTATAGCGGCGGAAATCAAGCCGCGAGTGGTTGTCGTACGTCCAAATATCTTTGTCGGCGCGCTCGATTCGAAGGGCCGGGAAGTAGCTGATCCAGAATGGCAACAGCAGACCCAACTTAACCTTCAGCAATCGCTCAAAAACCACGTTATTGCTAAGTCCATCGACCTTCGTTTTGCCGACTGGAACGACGCCGCGTCGCAGCCGCTTTCGGAAATCGTTTGGGGAGCAGCCGGAAACATCAATAGCGATCTGATTTTCAAGCTGCCCCAAGGAACCTCTCCATTTGATCCGGCTACGGACTGGCAGACGCAATTGAAGTCTATTCCCAAGGGCTATTATGAATATGCGTTTCCGGCCAACGCGATTGAAGAAATTCGACAAAAAGAGGGCGACGCAGAATATGCACTGCTGATAAATATGCATGATGCATTCACGACAGATGGCGCAAAGCTCGCAAGACTTCTGGGCGGTGCAGCCAACGTGATGAAGGATGGCGTGAACACTATGCCGCTACCCCCACATCATGGCTTTTCCATGCTCGTGGATTTGAATGACGGACGCGTTCTTTGGTTTTACAATGATGGGGCATTTGGCGGAGACCTCCGCAAGCCCGCGTCAGCTGACAAGCGCGTTAAACAGATGCTAACGAAATTCCCCACCGCTCAATGACAAACGAGGTGTTGCGAATACGATCGGATTAAATCCTAACAGCTAACGTCGTCTGTGATCGAGTGTATCGATTTGATGCCTAGTGAAAGTGCCTCAACCCCGTTTCAACAAATAATGCAACG
Organism: Sphingomonadales bacterium; assembly: GCA_043728175.1. Classification (GTDB taxonomy): domain Bacteria; phylum Pseudomonadota; class Alphaproteobacteria; order Sphingomonadales; family Sphingomonadaceae; genus Aquisediminimonas. The sequence goes on along the minus strand of JAYTMV010000236.1, from coordinate 206 downwards.
TGGCAATGGCCATCGGTTTGGCCGGGTCATCCTGCCATGCGCGAGATTGCACATTGGCCATTGTCCGGCCGAGGCGGGTGATTGTCCCCACCGCATAGCTAATCTGAGGCGTGCCGCCGCGCATGAAATCGACGGTGACGTTGACTTGCTTGAACCGCGCCTCATCGCCGCGTTCGCGCAAGGCATAGGCAATCGCGGCGACCGCC
>JAYTMV010000235.1:0-3778 GCA_043728175.1 Sphingomonadales bacterium | reverse complement strand
GCGCGAACCGAAGCGTTGCGACGCTCGGAAAGGCCAACGTTGTAGGCGAGACCACCCGACTTATCGGCGTGACCAGCAAGCATAACCTGTGCCTGACCGCAGTTGCCATAGGCACCAACAGCATTATCGAGAATTCCCGATGCCTCGGCTGTGATATCTGACTTATCAAAGTCAAAAAACACAATATATGGCCCAGGCGAACATGCTGGCTTTTCAGCCATTGGCGGCTCTGGTGGCGGCGGTGGTGGGGGAGGCGGTGGTGGGGGCGGAGGAGGCGGAGGAGCCGCGACTTCTTTTTCACCAAAGTTGTAGATGATCGTGCCAACCAAGCTGTGCGAACGATAATCGGTTTCGATGTTGCGGCCAACACGGTCAACAAGATCAATGCCATTGGCGTTGAAGTAGCGATACTTCAGGCCGATATCGATATTGTCAGTGATTGGGGCAAGAACGCCTGCAATACCCTGATACGCAAAGCCGGTATCCGAATCGTTAAGCGATCCAGCACCATTTGTGTTCAGGCGAAGGTTAAGCTTCGTACGGGCAACACCAACGCCGCCGCCGAAGAAGCCATGAATGCCTTCATCATCACCGAAATCGAGCAAACCATTGAGCATGAAGCTCAATACGTTGGTGTCACCACCAGCGGTTGGGAAAGCTTGCGGTGGCGCATTGCCAGTTCCGCCCGAAGGCGTTGTGACAGGAGTGGTCAAGCTTGAGCTATAACCTTCAATGCCGGCTTGCTTGTAACCGATGTCGGCTTCAAGACGGAAACCACCAAAATCATAACCAATGAGGCCACTGGCTTCATGACCAACTTTGTGATCGATATTTCCGTTACGGTTACCCGTACCAATATCCAAATCAATATCTTCAACGATCGATGGGCCACCGGCAACGCCAATGTACCACGCATCATCGCGCGCTAGCGCGGGTGAGGCAATCGCAGTTGAGGCAAGTGCCATAACAACAGCTAGCTTCCGCATAATAATCCCCTTTCCAATTATTTCACTCGGGACAGAGTCAAAGCGTACTAGCCAATGCGCTTGCGGCGCGCAAGTCGACAAGTTGAACAATATGTTGCCAAAATGCCGCACTTTTCAAAAACTGCGCGCGCAATCCTTGAATATCAGGTTGCAATCAACCCGTGGGTTCGAAGCGTGCCAAGGATATTGGTGATCGCACTACGCGATTCGCCGTCAATCATAGTGCCACCGACTGGCGTAGCAATCGCAGGCTGTCGCACAGTGAGTACCGACACATTATTGATGCGGATTTGCTGCGCATTGACTTCGCCGATGACCCAGCTTGTGCCGCGCCGGATCACCTGCATCGCATCGGCGACACTCCACGCCGTCATCCCTTCAAACGGGGTGACAAAACGCCAGCCGCCAGCCGTCCACGCGGCGATCGCCCCGTCACGCCCCACCCACACGCCGCTCGCGCCAACGCCGATAATCCAGCACTAACCAAGCATTGGACTGGCAGGCACAGAGGCCGGGGCAACAGATTGCACCACCGCCTGCACCATGATGTCGAGCCGCGCCAACGCCTCATTATGCGTCATTTCCTTTTGCGCCTGCCCCGGCGCGATGAGGACAAGGGCAAGACGGTCTGTAATGTCGGTCATATCAGGCTCCTGAAGTGAGATTGATCGTAATCGTCGCCGCGCGCGACGGGCCAAAAGTGCCAATCTGAAAGACGCTGACGGTCAGCGAAGCGGCACCGGGCGGCGGCGTATAGAGGTACGCACTCGCCGTCGTTTCAACCTGTTCAACCGCGCCAACACCCGGCGACAATGTCAGGCGATAACGCTCACCCTCCTCGGCAAGCGGCGCATCAACGCTGTCAGCCCAGCGCCAGCCATCGCGGCTGCGGCGCACCCAGTCTAGGCTGATTCGGCCATCGCTGAGACGCTCGCCGTGCAGATGCACTGGCGCAATCGGCATCAGCGCCTGCCCCGGATTGAGAACCGTTTCAGTAGGCGGCGTCGCACTGTCACCAATCCCAACCGCCATCACCATCACGTGTGCAAGCGATGCAGGCACAGCGAGTGTGGCAAGTGCATCGCGTTCGATCAGGATGAAACGTTCGCCTGCACTGTGCGCCGTGATCGCCCACTGCGTCCCGCGACGCCCACGATAGAGGCCCGACAATCGGTATCGATTGTTCGCAAGCGGCAAAGCGGTGCGAAACTGGATCAACTCCTCTCCAAGCATCGCCAGATTGCGACCGCCATCAAGCCCAGCCGCGTCGGCATTGCCCAGCGTCATTGCGGCGTTAATCAGTGTCACATCGACGCTGTTCGCCTCATCAATCAGGCAGGACGAGCCAACCCCAAGCACCGTATCCGCCGCGCCGATAATCGCAGGCGCAGCCGTAACCCCCGCCTCTTCCCAGCTTGCGCCGCCGTCGATGCTGAGCAACAGCGCCGCGCGCCGCCAGCCAGAGGAAACGCCCGCCGCTGCCACCACGAGATGCGGCACACTCGCCACGCCAGCTTCAATCGGCGGCAAATCAATCAGGTGAAATGTCGTCGCCCCGTGCGGCGCATCATTTTGGATCAGGCCGCGTCCCGGATCGGCATTCGGCATTATCGCCCCGCCCTCGCTCAGCCGCACCAGATCAACCTCAACCACCATCCGGTCAAGCGTGACCGCGCCTACGCGCCACAGCGCCGGGCTCCCCGCAACCGCAACATGCTGCCCCGGCACAAGATCAAGCCGCCGCCACGGCAGCCGCACCTTCGCCGATACGCGCGCCGCCCAAATCTGATCAAGCTGACGCTCGGCAATCTGCTTGGCCATTTCGGGCGCAAGCACAACGGGCAGTTCAATCTTCGCCTCTCGTCGCGCACCACCGTCACGCCGCGCGCGCTGCACACTTTGTTGATAGTCACGCGACGGCTCATAATAAGTGATCGACAGCGTTTCGGGGATGGTTGAGGCCGAACGCCGCTCAATCGGCAGGCGCGCAATACGCCCCTCACCCCGAACCGTACCAAGATCATGCTCCATAATTGCGGCGGCCTGCGTGCCCATTTCGGTCACCCGCAGCCGCGTACCATCATCATGGGCCGAAAACGCCACGACCGAACCAAGCGTTTCAACCGCACCGCGCACCGCATCGCCAAATGCCGCATAGCCGCCAACGCGCGTCGGGCAGTCAGCGGCAACCGCGCGCCCTGCCAAATCCTCGATAATCGCGCCGACAGCGACATCGCCTTCATCAGCAATCACCTCAAAACTAAGCGAGGGAATCCGGTTGCCAAAATCACCAAGCTGAAGATTTTCAAACACCACATAAGCCAGCCCGCGATACGCCGGGGCTTGTCCTACGCCCTCAGCAGAGGCGATCAGCGGATCAAAGCCCTGATCCTCACCGCCATCATGCAAGCGAAATCCCGTCGCCACCTTGAAATCGCCCGCCGCCCCGCGCAGCAAATTGCCGTCGGCCCAAATCCGCCCAATCCGTAAGATTCGCCGCGCCGAAAGTGCCACCGCAAATGAGGCAGAGTAACTGAAGGTCGTCGTCTTTGGCTGGCCCTTGCCATTCGAGATTTTCTTGCGATCCTCGCGCAAATCGGTCGCCCAGATGACGGTGCCCGAAACGCGGTTGATGCCGTAAAGCTTGGGGATCAGCGCGCCGTACTGCGACGATTGAAACGCCAAATCGCCCAGCCGTGGCCCCTGCCGCCCTTTGGGTGCAAACAGTTTGCGGTCAATCAAATTGCCCACCACCGCACCAACCGCGCGGCCAGCCTTACCGCCAAAAATAC
>JAYTMV010000234.1:0-10988 GCA_043728175.1 Sphingomonadales bacterium | reverse complement strand
CAGTCGCTTGACGATAAGGCTCTCTGGACGCTGGCGCAAAGCGGTGAGGATAGCCTTGCCACCGCTGCGCTTGACCGTTTCTGCATGACACTTGGCAGCTTTGCTGGCGATATCGCGCTGGCGCAAGGCGCGTCTGCGGTTGTGATTGCTGGCGGGCTTGGTCTGCGCATCGCGGAGATACTCGCCAAATCGGGCTTTGCCGGGCGCTTTGCCGCCAAGGGTCGGTTTGAGGCGATGATGGCCGCAATGCCCGTCAAACTGATTACCCACCCGCAGCCTGGCCTGTTCGGCGCGGCGGCGGCCTTTGCCAAGGAGCATCGTTTATGACCAACCCATCCGCCGTGATGAAGCTTGCGCCCGTGGTTCCCGTGTTGGTGATTGAGGACGCAGCCTATGCGCGGCCAATCGCGGAAGCACTGGTGGCGGGCGGCCTCTTCGCGTTGGAGGTTACGTTGCGCACGGCGGCGGCACTTGAGGTGATTACTGAGATGGCCAAGGTACAAGGCGCTATGGTTGGCGCAGGCACCGTTCTTAACGAAGCGGATTTGCACGCGAGCATTGATGCGGGCGCGCAGTTTATCGTCTCACCGGGATTGACCGAACCACTCGGCAAAGCCGCGATTGCGAGCGGAATTCCCTTCCTCCCCGGCATCGCCAATGCAGGCGATATCATGCGCGGACTTGATCTGGGGTTGACGCATTTCAAATTTTTTCCAGCCGAAGCTTCGGGCGGGATCAAGGCACTCAAAGCCATCACCGGGCCGTTCGGCCAGTGCAAATTCTGCCCAACTGGCGGGATCACACAGGCGAGCGCGCCCGATTGGCTCGCGCTCGACGCGGTACTGTGTGTTGGGGGAAGCTGGATCGTGCCGCCGGGTGCGCCGGACGTTGCGGCCATTACCGAGGCTGCGCGTCTTGCCGCTCAGCTATGAGCGCCGCCAAAAGCGCGCGCGTGGATTTGCGCTACCTTGGCCGCTTGCTCGGCGACGTCATCCGCGAACAAGACGGTGAGGCAGTGTTTGACCGGATTGAGGGTGCGCGCGCGGCCTCTGTCGCATCGCACCGCGCGCCGAGTGTCGAGGCGTCGGCATTGCTGGCAGAGCGGCTGCAAAGCCTTGATCTTGACGATACGATCCGCTTCGTGCGCGGCTTCCTGCTCTTTTCGCTGCTCGCCAATCTGGCCGAGGATCGCAATGCCCCGCCGCTCGTGAATAGCGAGACGCAATTGGTGGGCGCGGTTGCAGCGCTTGAGGCGTCGGGCATCAAGAAGGATGCGATTCAAGCGTTGTTTGCGGATTCGCTCATTGTGCCTGTGCTGACCGCGCACCCGACTGAGGTACGCCGCAAGAGCATGATTGACCGAGAGGCGGCGATTACAGCGCTAATGGCAAGTCGTGATGACGGTGATGCAATGGCCGAAGACGCACTGATCCGCCAGATCACGATCCTGTGGCAAACGCGCCCGCTGCGCTCAGTCAAACCCATTGTCGAGGATGAGATTGATTCAGCGCTCTCCTATTTTGCGAAGAGCTTTATCCCTGCTTTGCCAAGGCTTTACGCACGGTGGGAGGCCGCCGTTGGCGGGCCAGTCGCGCCGTTTATTAAGCCGGGCACATGGATCGGCGGAGACCGTGACGGTAATCCAAACGTCAACGCGACAACGCTTGAAACTGCGCTGCGGCGGCAGGCGCGCTATGCGCTCAAGCATTATTTGACTGAAATCGATGCGCTTGGCGCTGAACTAGCAATTTCGACCAGCCTTGCCGAGGTTTCACCTGAACTTGCTGCGCTTGCCGAACGCTCAGGCGACATAGCGGCTTCGCGCAGTGATGAGCCGTATCGCCGCGCCTTTACGGGCATTTATGCGCGGACGGCGGCAAGCTTTACTGTGCTGACCGGCCATCCCGTTGTACCAGTGGCACTGGTGCCGGGGGAGGCGTATCCCGATGGTCGTGCGCTTGCGGCTGATTTGCGGATTGTTGCAGCCTCGCTTGAAGCGCACGGCGGCAAGGCAATGCGCGCGGGGCGGCTTGATAATCTGATCAGTGCGGTTGAGAGTTTTGGCTTTCATCTGGCAACGCTTGATCTGCGCCAGAATGCCGATGTTCATGCGCGGGTGATTGCCGAATTGCTCGCAAATGCGGGGGTCTGTGCTGACTATGACGCGCTTGAGGAGTGGGAGCGGATTGATTTGCTCGGCCAAGAGCTTTCGCAAAACCGCCTGCTGATGAACCCGTTCTCGGCCTATACGGATGAGGCGCAGAGCGAGTTCGCGATCCTGCGCGCGGCGGCACGCGCGCATAAGCGTTTCGGCCCCGATGTAATCCGCGCCTATATCGTGTCGAAGACCAGCGGGGTTTCAAACCTGCTAGAGGTCTATGTCCTCCTCAAAGAAGTTGGGCTGTATGTGCCGGGAGACCCACCGACGTGTGAGATTATGGCGGTGCCGCTGTTTGAAACGATTGAAGATCTGGAGGCCGCACCCGCTGTCATGGCCGAATATCTTGATCGGCCAAAGGCGGCAGCACTCGCGGCGGAGCGCGGCCATCAGGAAGTGATGATCGGCTATTCTGACAGCAATAAGGACGGTGGTTACCTGACCTCAAATTGGTCGCTCCATGAAGGTGCTGTCGCGCTGGTGCGGGTGTTTAAGGCGCGTGGTATCAAGCTGCAACTGTTCCACGGGCGTGGTGGTGCCGTAGGGCGCGGCGGTGGTTCGGCGTTTGAGGCGATCCGCGCGCAGCCGCCGGGTTCGGTTGGCGGGCGCATCCGCATCACTGAACAGGGTGAGGTCATTGCCTCAAAATACGGCAGCCCAGCGCTTGCCGAGGCGAGCCTTGAAACGATGAGCGCGGCGACGATGCTGGCGAGCCTTGCCCCAACTTGGCTTGATGACCGCGAATTTGCGCGGTTTCGCAGCGCAATGGCTGGGATCAGTAAGGCGGCCTCAACCGCCTATCGCGATCTGGTTTACGGCACTGAGGGCTTCAACCAATTTTTCCGCGCGCTGACCCCGATTACTGAAATTGCCGAACTCAAAATCGGATCGCGGCCAGCATCACGCACCAAGTCTGATCGGATCGAAGATTTACGCGCAATTCCCTGGGTGTTCAGTTGGGCGCAGGCACGAGTAATGCTGCCCGGGTGGTATGGCACAGGTGCTGCGCTCGCCGCGTTTGAGGATCGCGGGCTGCTCGCCGAAATGGTTGAGGGCTGGCCGTTCCTTCACGCAACGCTTTCCAATTTGGAGATGGTGCTGGCGAAATCAGATATGGCGATTGCTGCTAATTACGCGGGCCTTGTGGCCGATGTGACGCTGCGAGAGCGTATCTTCGGTCGGATTAGTGATGGCTGGCACCAGACGCGCGATCAGCTTTTGACACTCACCGGCCAAGCCAATCTGCTTGATCACCAGCCAGCGCTGCAACACTCAGTGCGGACGCGGCTGCCCTATGTTGATCCGCTAAACGCGCTCCAGATTGATCTGATCCGGCGGCGGCGCGCAGGCGAGGATGACCACCGCATCGCCGAGGGCATTCACTTGACGATCAACGGCATCGCAGCGGGGCTTCGAAACAGCGGATAAAAAAAGGGGCGGTGTTGGCCGCCCCTTTTTATTAGCATTGGTCGTAACGCTTAGAATTTGAAGCGTCCGGTTATGCCGTAAGTACGTGGCGGGCTTGGATAGCCTGACAGGCTGCCCGGCTGTGCAACCGATGGGAAGATGACGGGATTGAACTTTGGTTCGGTCAGGTTGCGACCAAAAACGGTAAGCTCAAGTCCTTCAACAGGTACGAATGTGATTGAGGCATTAAGCGTTTCAGGATCAGCCTTGAAAGGAAGGCCAAGTGCAATCTGGAATGCACTGCTATAATCATAATCCACATGGAATATGGCTTTTTTGTCGCCGCCCAAATTCTGTGTGTAAGTCCCGCCAACCGCGATCGAGTAAGTCGAGATGCCGCTTGGGCGCACACCAGATAAATTGGTACGAACAACGCTGTTGGTCGCCGGATTGAAAGCCGAACCTCCGGTAAATTTATCAAATTTAGGCCGAAGATAAGTCAAAGCGGCAGTGAAATTCAATGCTTTGATTGGCGTTATGCTGGCATCAAGCTCGAACCCTTTGGTCGTCTGCTTTTCAGCATTGCCAAGCACAAAGCCCGCGCCCTGAAAGACGTTGCTTTGGAAGCCTTTCAACTCTTGCTGGAAAATCGCCAAATTGAATGCGAAGCCGGGAAGATTGCCTTTAATACCAATTTCATAATTGGTTGCCTCTTCGGGGCCAGCAAAACGCGTGCCTGCGGTTAGGTTGGTTAGTGCCAAGCCTGCGGTACGAATTGGTGATGGTGCTGGATTCGTCACAGGCGAACCAGGGATGAAATTGGCCGCCGTTGGCCGCGAATCCCGCGACAGATTGAACGAACTGGCTTTGAACCCAGTTGCGTAAGTCGCATAAGTGTTGAACCTTGGGCTTATTTTATAGGCAATACGTAGCGTGTAGGAGAGATCCTTATCATGCGTCTTGCCGCTTTCGACCGCGTTGGGGAAGTTCAAGAACGGCGGTAGGAACTGCAGGCCTTGAAGCGCAAGCAGCGGATTAACAGCCGGGTTGTTTGCATTGGCAGTGGCAAACGCCGAAACCGCTGTGTTAATCTGACCGAAGATTGCGGGTTGTGCCTGTGCAAAGCCAGCGACTTCGGCAGCTGATGCCGCACGCCCGAGCATGAGTGCATTGCCCACCTGCTGCGAAATGCCCGTGCTGCGCACGACCCCAGACCCGATTGCAACAAGATCCAACGCAGAAAACGCATCTGTGCTCACGCTATTTGAACGTACTTTCTTCCGGTCGTCGGTGTAGTTAAAGCCAGCCGTCAGTGTGACTTTATCGCCGAGTTCGAAATCGACTTGGCCGAAGATTGAAGCAGAGCGATCCTTAAACTTGAAACGGTCAAACGCGCCTTGTCCAACCGCGCCAAAAGTGCCCGCTGGAAGATTAAGAATCGTGCGTTCGAGCGTTGTTACGCCACCGCCACTGAGAAGATCAGTATACCCCCGGAAATTGCGCCCAAAAGTCAGGTCATTCGCGAAATCGATTTTTTCATTGAAATAATAACCGCCGAGCAGGAAGTTCGCCGGCCCCTCAAAATCTGATGCAATCCGCAATTCCTGCGTGTATGTATCAATGTTTGTATTAGCCAGATTGGAGCCGATAAGATCAGCACTTGTAAAATCTGAATCTTGGTTGGTTGTGACTTCTACGCCGCGATAGGCACTAATGCTTGTGAGCGCAAGCGTATCAGAGATATTGTAATTAATTTGGGCCGATCCGCCGTAGTTGTCGATCTTGTTGACTGATTCAAGGTTGCCAAAACTATCGTAGGAAAAACGCTGGTTTGAATTCACGCGTCCACCAAGCGCGCGGACAGCATTTCCGGTGGGGCCATCAACGATATTAACAACTGTGCAGCACACTTCATCAATATTGTCATAGTCTGCAATAAGGCGAATTTTCAGATCCGAGCTTGGCTCAAACAGCAATTGACCGCGAAAGCCGTAACGATTGCGATCATTAGTTTCAGTGTTTAGGTTCAAATCGCGGCCATAGCCATCACGTTTGTTATAGTTACCAGCAATGCTGTACGCGAGCGTTTCAGTGATCGGCCCGGTGATATCGCCCTTGAGGATGATTGCGTTGCGATTGCCATAGCTGGCCTCAAGCGTGCCGCCAAATTCAGATTTGGGTTCAGCGGTCACGAGGCTGATAATACCAGCAGAAGCGTTTTTGCCGAACAAAGTCGATTGCGGCCCGCGCAATACTTCGATCCGGTTAATGTTGGGAAGATCGCCAATTTGCGCGGCTGAACGTGAGCGGTAGACACCGTCGATGAACACGCCGACCGAAGGCTCGATCCCGGCGTTGTTGGCGCCGTTACCAAAACCGCGAATGATGAAATTGGTGTTGGCAGAGCTTTGTAGCTGACCAACTTTGAGCGAAGGCACCAGCGTTTGAAGATCGATAAGATCGCGGATCTGCGATTGCTCAATTTGCGCCCTGCTGGCTACCGCAACCGAAATTGGCGTGTCTTGCAGCGTTTGTTCGCGCTTACTCGCCGTGACGATGATTTCCTCGGATTCAGCAGATTCATCTTCGGCTTGCGGCTCGGCTTGTGCGGGGGCGGTCTGGCCAAAGGCTGGGCTGGCGATCAACAGCGCAATGGCCGTGGCACCCAGCAAATCAAATTTTTTCATGAAGTTTCTCCCATCTGTAGCCGTTCCATTTCCGAAAACTGGCCTTGCTTTGCCGCTTTGCGATGCCTCGCCTTGAAGGTCAATGGCCGATGGGTGTTACAGGAAAGCGTCAGTGTCGATTGCACACAATTGATGTAAAAAGGGCGCAGTCGAGAGGATCGACCACGCCCCTTTGGCATTATTCTGTGCGAATAATCAGAATTTGCTTCTGACGGTCACACCGTAAGTGCGCGGCTCTTGGTTGAACACACCGCGTGCAACCCCTTGTGCTCCTGTGCCGAGCGCTGGATTGTTACGGAGGAAATCACCGCCGCGCAGAGGAATGTCGAACGTGACGTTGCGGGTTTGCACGTCAAAGATGTTGTTTCCGAAGACTTCAATCCGCCATGCGCCATTTTGCGCGCCTAGTCCGGCACGCAAATTGATTTTGGCGTTGCCGTCCTGGATGTCGAACGGATTCTTGATGTTCGTGCCAATTCGGACGGCTTGGGTCGAAGTACGCCGATCTGATTCAAGCCGAATTGAACCGTTCAAACCAAAATTGAGGTTCGAGCCGATATCACGGTCATAATTAAACCCTGCGATGGCCACCACTTCAGGCGCATTCGTGAGGCTATTGCCGCACAACGACGTCACTTGGAGCCGTATGTCTGTGCCCGCGCATTTCTTGGGATAACGCGCATCGCTGTAGGTGAAGGCGCCGTTGACGGTAAACTCACGGCTTAGTTTTGCCGTGAGTTCAAGCTCAGCCCCTGTTGCCTTCGCCTTATCAACGTTGAATGTTACGAACTGAACCCCGGTGAATTCAAGCACTTGGAAATCGCTTAGATCATTGTGGAAGATCGCGAGGTTTGCGGTCAGCGCATTGTTCAGGAATTTGGTTTTGAGGCCAAATTCATAGGTGTTGACCTTTTCTGATTTGAACCGTGGATCAGCACCGCCCGCAGCAGCGGTTGGATCAAGGTTAAAACCACCTGCTTTGTAGCCGTGTGTATAGCTCAAATAGGTGTTGATATTCTCGCGTGGCTGCCAAGTCAGCTTGCCAGTGTAAATGAGCTCATTATCCTTGAATACGCGGTCAAACGGCACTGGCGTTGGCGCGAGTGCGGCCGTGTTTGGCCCAAGGATGTTGGTCTGCACTGCAAATGGGAAGCAAGTCAGGCCGACCGCGAGGGGTTTCAGAGCTTGTAAACCTGCGAGCGGCCCGGCAAGCGGGTTTGCCAAGACTGCAAGGCACGCCGGAGAGCGTGCAGCGAGTTGGTTAAAGCTGCCTTTTTTGCGGTCATCAGAATAACGCAAGCCTGCATTGATCGAGAAATTGTCGGTAATCTTGAATGTCTCATTGGTGAAGAATGAGATGTTACGGCCATTTTGACGGAAGCCATTGCTTGCAAAATTGCCTGCTGCGCTAACTCCGCTTGCAAAAATATTCTGCGCAGGATTTGACCCCGGCGCGCCAAGTGCAATCAGATTGACGCTGATCGCGCGCTGAAAATCAGTGCCAAGCGAAAGTGACTGGACTTCGTTAATTCGTTCGTCGCTGTAATAGACGCCGAACAAATATTGGAGCTTCTCTTCAAGCGCTTCACCCGAAATCCGGACTTCCTGATTAAAGGTTTTGATCTTGGTGAAACTTGGAAGGATGTCCGCTGGCGCTGTGCTGCCACCAGTGTTTGTTGAAAATACATTCAACGTACCAAAGTCTGTTTCCTGAGTGGATGCCGCACGCGAGATGCGATAGCCAGTAATTGACACAAGGTCGGCATTGCCAAGTTTGGCATTGATTTCAGCTGAACCGCCGCCTTGCTCAATCCTGTCGCGGAATTGTTGGCCATTGCTGCGACGGTTTTGCGCAGCAGCGACCCCTGAGACCGGAATACCCCCGTTTTGCGGTAAACCAGCAGCCAAGAAGATATTGGCCGCGACAATGCTCGATTCCTGAATGACAGGCGCATCGCAGCATTTCTCGTTCGATTTTTGATAGTCCGCGATCAAGCGCAGGTTGAAATCTGAACTGGGCTCATAATAAAGCTGTCCGCGCACGATATAGCGGTTGCGGTCATTGCTTTCAGCGCCGGTGACGCTGCGTGTGAAGCCATCCTGATTACGATATGCCGCCGACAACCGGACGCCGAGCTTACCATCAACCAGCGGAGCCGAAATACCACCTTGAAGGTTAATCAGATCATAATTGCCGTATGTGCCATTTGCAAAGCCCTCAAATTTATTGAGGTTGGGCTTGGCAGTTTTGATATTGAGCGCGCCTGCCGAAGTGTTGCGGCCAAAAAGTGTGCCCTGTGGGCCGCGCAGCAATTCGACTTGGCTGACGTCAAGCAAATCGCCAAGCGCAATGCCGGGGCGGCTCAAATAAACACCGTCAAGGAAGATACCGACAGCACTTTCAAGGCCAGTGTTATTGCCCGTCGTCCCAACGCCGCGAACGCGCAGCGTTGTGCCGCCGGATTCGGTTTGCGTACTGTTGAGATTGAAACTGGTTGAAACGCTATCAAGTGAGCGAATATCGCGCACGCCCGCTTTTTCGAGCGACTCTGTGTTGAAGGCCGAAACGGCGATTGGAACTTCTTGCAGATTTTCGCTGCGCAGCGTTGCTGTCACAATGATTTCATCGGCAGCAACATCTTCTTCTGCGTCTTGGGCTACCTGCGGCGCAGCTTCGGTGCTTTGCGCGTAGGCAGGCGCTGCCGCAAAAAGAGCGATTGCTGTTGCACTTAAGAGTTCAAATTTCTTCATGGTCTTCCGTCTCCCGATTTATCCACACGTTGGTGGGTGTGCGTCTTCTGCGCTATAATCCTTACGACTTTGCTGCGCCTTAACGCGCGCGTCAACGCCCAATTTTGGTGTAAAGCCTGTATTTCCGGGCAAGTTTTTATTTGATACTGAATATATTACGGGTTACCGTAGCGTAAACGAAGGCTACAGTGATCGCTGTTGCAATATTGCATCACAGTTTTGGGAATTATGCTGGTTTTGCAGCGGCGGAGAGAGTAACATAAGATATGGCTGATTTTCACAATGTGCCCGACCCAGAGTCCGGGAAAATCCCCGTTCCTGCCGAAGTTGAGCAGGCAATCCGCACACTGATAACATGGACGGGCGATGATCCAACACGCGAAGGCTTGCTCGATACGCCGAAGCGCGTGGCGCGGGCGTGGCGCGAATATTGCGAAGGCAATGGCAAAGATCCGTCCTATCACCTCTCGCGCACCTTCCAGGAGGTTGGTGGCTATGATGAGCTTGTCCTGCTGAAAGGGATACCGTTCCAGTCGCACTGTGAACATCATATGGCACCGATCACGGGGACGGCGAGTATCGCTTACATGCCCAAAGACCGCGTTGTCGGCATATCAAAGCTTGCGCGTGTTCTTGAAGGCTATGCGCGGCGGTTGCAGGTGCAGGAACGGCTGACCGCGCAGGTCGCGCAGTGCATTTGGGATAATCTTCATCCGCAGGGTGTGGCTGTCGTGATTGAGGCACAGCACGGCTGCATGACCGGGCGCGGCGTGCGCACCCACGGGGTTGGGATGACGACGTCACGTCTGCTCGGCTGCTTCCTCGATGATCATCGTAGTCGCAAGGAAGTGATGAGCCTGATGGGCTATTGAACTGGATTTAAGGTTTTACTTCTTAAGCCGTTCGGGCTGAGCCTGTCGAAGCCCTGTCCTTTCTTGTCCCAAGGCGAAGAAGAAGGGCAGCCCTTCGACAAGCTCAGGACGAACGGTTCTGGTTTATCCGACTTGCTCTAACAAAAAAGGGGCCGCAAATTGCGGCCCCTTTCGGTTTCACGATATCAAATCGATTAAGCCTGTGGTGCTGCATCCGCCGCACCAGCTTCGGCAGCCATTTCGACCGCAATTTCGCCGGGTTCAGCGTTTGGATCATAATCCTCGGTGAAGCCCGCCGTATCCTTTTCGAACATATCGGTCATCACGTTAACGCCCTGCGATTGCAGATCAGCCTCTTCAGGTGAGCGCGCCACATTGACCTTGACCATCACGATCACTTCGGCGTGAAGCGTTACCTTGACATCATAAATGCCAATCGACTTAATCGGGCGATCAAGCACAACATGCTGTTTGCCAACCTTAGCACCGTCGGCGGCAAGCGCTTCAGCAATGTCACGTACTGCGACTGAGCCGTAAAGCTGGCCAGTGTTTGATGCCTGACGGATCAGCGTGACTGATTTGCCCTCAACGCCCTTGGCATCGATTTCGGCTTCGGCGCGGCGCGCGTCGTTGGTGGCAACAATCTGCGCCTTTTGCGATTCAAACACTTTAAGGTTTGCCGCATTTGAACGCAGCGCTTTCTTGCGCGGCAAGAGGAAATTGCGCGCAAAGCCGTTCTTGACGGTGACAACATCACCAATCTTGCCAAGCTTTTCAACGCGTTCGAGAAGGATCACTTCCATGTCAGATACTCCTTCTTACTTCACGAGGTAGGGCAGCAGCCCAATGTGACGCGCACGCTTGATCGCCTGAGCGAGTTCGCGCTGCTTCTTTGCGGAAACGGCTGTGATGCGGCTTGGGACGATCTTACCACGTTCAGAGACAAAGCCCTGAAGCAAGCGGACATCCTTATAGTCGATCTTCGGCGCGTCTTTTGCGGCGAAGGGGCAGCTCTTGCGGCGACGGAAAAATGGACGTGCCATGATTAGTCTCTCCCACCATAATTATCATCATCACGACGCGGACGATCATCGCGGTCACGGCGCGGGCGAT
>JAYTMV010000233.1:0-8571 GCA_043728175.1 Sphingomonadales bacterium | reverse complement strand
CATCCGCCCAACGCTGGTCCAGCGTGCAGGCAAGGCAGCAATGCCACCGGCGGACCTGCTGCGCGGCTATGCAATCCCGGCGGGCACTAGGCTGGAATGACGCGCTTTCGGCTCACGATAGAATTTGACGGTCGCCCGTTCATGGGCTGGCAACGGCAGGCACACGGCCCAAGCGTTCAGGCCGCGATTGAAGAAGCGATCCTAAACATCATAGGTGAAAGCGTTATTGTCCACGGCGCTGGCCGCACTGATGCGGGCGTTCACGCAACCGCGATGGCGGCCCATGTCGATATCCTGCGCGATATCGCCCCGTTTCGTTTGATGGCGGCAATCAACGCCGTCATCCGCCCGCACCCCGTGGCGGTTTTGGCGTGCGAAACCGTAGCCGACGATTGGCACGCGCGGTTTAGCTGCACCGGGCGGCGTTACCGTTACCGCATCATCAACCGCCGTGCGCCACTCACATTTGACGCAGGGTTGGCGTGGCGCGTGCCGACGCCGCTTGATGCAGATGCCATGCACAGCGCGGCACAGCGGCTGATCGGGCTTCATGACTTCACGACATTTCGTTCGGTGCATTGCCAGTCGGCGAGTCCCGTCAAAACACTCGACCGGCTTGATATCCGCCGCGACGGTGACGAAATCCTGTGTGACGTCGCCGCGCGGTCATTCCTCCACCATCAGGTGCGATCAATGGTTGGCTGCCTGATGATGGTCGGCGAAGGCAAATGGAGCGGAGCTGATCTAAGCGCCGCACTTGAGGCAAAAAGCCGCGCTGCACTCGGCTTTAACGCGCCGCCTGATGGGCTGTATTTTGTGGGTGCGGTGTTTGCCTAACCAAATAGCCGCACCAGAGACTTTTCAAGCATCACCAATTGCCACAATAAGCGCCCATATTCGCCGTGCCCTGAGCGATGATCCGCCGCCAATTTGGCGAGTATATCCATCCGAAACCAGCCGCTTTCGACCAGCCGCGATTTGGCCATCAAGCCTTCGATCTCGCCCGCCAGCGGCCCCCGGAACCACGCCGAAATCGGCGAGACAAAGCCCATTTTCTGGCGGTAGAGGATGTCATTTGGCAGATGCCCCTCCATCGCCTTTTTCATCAGCCATTTGCCCTCGCCGCCGCGCAATCGCATGTTCGCGGGCAGCGTCGCGGCAAATTCAACCAAGCGGTGATCAAGCAGCGGCTCACGCGCCTCAAGCCCGATTGACATGCTCGTGCGGTCAACCTTGGTCAGGATATCGCCGGGCAGCCAGATTTTGAGATCGGCGTATTGCGCGCGGTCTAACCCGTCACGCGCGGGCGCTGCGTTCATTGCGGCAATATAGCGATCCTCGGCGCGGTGGCCCTGCAAATCACGGGTGAAGGCGTCGCTGAAAAACCGCGCGCGCGCCTCAGCCGGAACAACGCTAACGCTGCGCGCATAGGCCTCTGCGCCGTCACTCGCCAGCGCTTGAAAGGTGGATTTTGCGCGCATGAACTGCGGGGCCCAATCGGCCTTAGGATAATGTCTCCCAAGTGCGCCAAACAGGCTCTTGCGGAGGCCTTCCGGCATGAGCGAACGCACGCGCTCCTCGGCAGCCTGAAACTTATAGCGGCGATATCCCGCAAACGCCTCATCCGCGCCGTCACCCGAAAGTGCTACCGTCACCGTCTCACGCGCCAACTGGCAAACGCGCAACGTCGGCAGTGCCGAGGCATCGGCAAACGGTTCATCAAACGCGGCGGCGAGCGTATCAATCGCGCTATAATCGTCTGCCCCAACGATCCGCTTACGGTGGCGCGTGGCGAAGCGCTTGGCAATTTGATCAGCATAAGCCGTTTCATCAAGCGACGCCTGATCAAAACCGATTGAGCAAGTTTCAACGGCGCTGCTGCTCGCCTCGGCCATCAGCGCGACGACGGTTGAGCTATCGACCCCGCCCGAAAGAAACGCGCCCAGCGGGACATCGGACACCATCCGTGAGGTGACGGCGGCGCGCAGCCGTTCGCGCATTTCGGCCTCAAGATCAGCGACCGAGCCACGCGCGCGCTTGCTGAAATCAATATCCCACCATAGCGCCGGCGCGGGCAGCGGCTGCCCACGTTTCAAATGGAGGAAGTGCCCCGCCGGAAGCTTCTTGACCCCCGCGACGATGCTCGCATCATCGGGCACATAACCAAGCGCGAAATAATCCTCAATTGCGCGGATATCGGGCGTCCGCCGTACCGCCGGATTGGCGAGCAAGCCCTTCATTTCAGAAGCAAAGGCGATGCTGCCATCGGCGAGCGCGACATAATGCAGCGGCTTCACCCCAAAGCGATCGCGCGCCAGAAACAGCGATTGATCACGTGCATCATGGATCGCAAACGCGAACATGCCGTTGAGCCGAGCGAGTACGTCCGCGCCCCATTGGCGGTAGCCGAGCAGGATCACCTCAGTATCGCCTTGCGTGCGGAACACCGCGCCAAGCGCTTGCAATTCTGCGCGGATTTCGGCGTAATTATAGACTTCGCCGTTGTAGGTAATCGTGAGGCCACCCTCGCCGCTGCTCATCGGTTGCGGGCTGCCCGCAACATCAATGATCGAGAGCCGCCGGTGGCCTAGCCCAACGCCGTGCGCCGTCCACACGCCTGAACCGTCAGGGCCACGGTGCGCCTGCGCGTTTGTCATCGCCTCAACGCGCGCTGGATCAACCGGCTTGGCAGTTTCAAGGTGGAAAAGGCCGGCAATCCCGCACATCGGCTATTGCCCCCGCGCGGTGACGACGAAGCTTTGCGCGAGCCGTTCGGGCTGGCCCATTGCTGCGAGGAAGGAATCAATTTGGGGACGCGCCGGAGCTTCACGCCGATCCTGCGCCGATATGAGGAGCGCCGCCGCCACTTGATCGCGCCCGAACAAACGCGACTTGAGCGTTGCTATCTTCACCATTTGCGCGGCCCCCGTTGTCATCCCGCCGACCCAATAGAAGCTCGCCACCTCACGCGCCAGACCGGGGGCAAAAATCCGCTCAGCCTTTCCGCGCGGCGGCGGCGGCGTGTCATTCGTCCATGACCAATGGCTCTCGGGATCAGCCGCACCCTGGGCATAACCAACGATTTCCTTGCCATCGCCTTGCCAAGCATAAACCGCAATCGCGAGCGTCACGCGCTGACCCTTGGCATTGACATAATCGCCCTGCAATCGGTGATCAGCACCGTCAAAGCGCGGTTTCCAATCATCTACTGCGCGTTCGGCGCGCTGCCAACCCGCGACTTCGGGAAGCGTGATCCGGTTGGGCATCGGCACATGGCCAAGCGTGTTTTGCGCGAATTGCCAGAGCAGCGGGACGGCGAGCATCATCGCCAATCCAGCCGGAATAAGCCAGCGTATCGGCTGCGGCATCGCGGCGGCGGGCGCGGCGCTCAGCCACGGATCATCGATGCCGCGATCAAAGAATTTCCACGCGATCCCCATCACGATCGCCATGACCAACGCAAAAAAGAACCAGCCATAAATGATGTGATCAAAGCCAGCGGCAAAATCATTGCTGGTCAGCGCTGAGATATGGATCGTGCCATAAGCGCGGATACCGTTGGCAAGGATTGGAACGGCCAGCACCAGCGCCATGAAGGCAATCCGCCGCGCCCAACTGCGGAAACAGACATTGGCCGCCAGCGCGCCATAAGCCACCATCGCGACCAAGAATTTGACCCCGGCGCAGGCCTCAGCCACTTCAAAATAACCCGTCGGGGTTGAAATAAAGACGCCCTCAATATGCGCTGGTATCCCCGCCCAGCCGAGGAAGATCATGCACAGTTTGGCGGTGATCGTCTGGAGCGGCGGCACGAGCTCCTCACCAAAAGGCACGAGGAAAAACAGATAGAAAAGCGGGAACATTACGCCGCGCGCCACACTCGGCCCGAGGAGCGTTACGGCGCTCGCCTGGATCATCATCACTAGACTGGCGTGGCGGATCAGCGACACCCCCGCCGCTTCGCCGAGAACCCAGCCAAAACCAGCGGCGGCGACCAACGCCAGACCGGGTGCCCAAACGCGCGGGGTGAGGCGCGCCACTTCACCGCGCCGTTGCCAAATCAACCAGCCGACCAGCGGCAAAATGAACAAACAGTGCGTGAAGGTTGAGCTTGTCCACCAAATCGTCGCCATGTCGACGGCGTCGCGGAAAAACAGCAGCAGGATCAGCGCAACCGCCCCGCTGAGCAGCGTGAGATGGTTTTTCCAAACCCCGCTCATGTCGAGCGCCTGACGTCATCAGCTTGATAAAATTCGTCATTGCGAGCGCAGCGAAGCAATCCAGTTCCGAACTGGATTGCTTCGCTGCGCTCGCAATGACGATGTAAGAGCAAATTCACGCGCCAAACCCCAGCATCGCGCCAAGCCCTGCAAGCCGCGCGTCCCAGCCATAACGCGTGATCATCCGCGCGCGTGCCGCCCTGCCCGCTGCTTTTGCGCGTGCTGGATTGGCAAGCAACGCAAGCACTTCACCCGCCTGCGCCTCTGCATCTTGCGCGACGATCAACCCGTCGTCTGCACCCGCGTCAATCCCTTCGGCAGCGGCAGGCGAAGCGACCACAGGCTTGGCCATCGCCATCGCCTCAAGGATCTTATTCTGAATGCCCCGCGCCAGCAGCAGCGGCGCAACGACGACATCGGCGGCGGCAAGCCAATCGCGCGTATCGGCAACCTCGCCTGTCACCAGCACACCGGGGAGCGCCGCGAGCGCAGACACTTCGGCGGTTGGATTGCGGCCAACAATCGCAAACCGCGCCGAGGGATGCTGCGCGCGGATCAGCGGCATTGCGTGCCGCGCAAACCCGTCAACCGCGTCGACGTTCGGCCGATAATCCATTTGCCCGGTGAACATGATCAGCGCCCCCTCCCCGCTATCAACCGCGCTGCGCGGGTTCGCTGGATCATAGGCCTCAAGATCAATCCCGTTTTCAATAAACGCGATTTTTTCCGCACCGAGCCCGGTTTCACGAGCGAACAGCGCGGCCTCCGCCTCGCTCACAAACAGGCTGAGATCAGCGCGCGCGGCAACGGCGCGTTCAAAGGCGAACAGCCGCTTTGCTTCTTGCGCGTTGGCGAAACGCGACAACCCTCTCGCTTGCGCTGCATAAGTGGTGAATTTGGCCGAATCCATATCGACGAAATCCATCACGAAGCGGATGCCGTCACGCTTTACCGGCACGAACTGCGCCATTTGTCCGGAGTAAGCAAAGATCGTCCTGATTGGCCGCGTGGCGAGCAGGTGATCAACACGGCGCTGCACGGCATCGCTCGCAAAGGCCGCAACTGAGGCCGATCCACCGCCGAGCAGCGCATTCAAGGCCGCGCGCTGTTTCGATACCAAGCGCGGCTCAAGCGCGACGCTCGCCGCAATACCTTCCAACACCGCCAAATGCGCCAAATCGCGCGCATCATCATACAGCGCCACGACATGCGTCGGCGCGAGCGCGGCAATGTGGCGCAGCAAATGCCAACTGCGGATCTTATCCCCCCGGTCAGGCGGATAAGGGCTGCGGTGCGCGAGGAAGAGGATTTCGCTGCTCACCCAAGCCCCCGCGCGATCATCGGCCCAATCCGGTTCGCAATCGACAGCGGCAATTTCTGCCAAAGTGCCACTTGCATTCGGTATTTGGGGTTGAGCGGATTGATATCGCGGGGCGCTTCGCCGTCCGCCGCAAACTTTGCATAAGCCAGCGGCTCGCCCTCAAAACCCCAATTATGCTTGAACGCCGCTGGGCCAGTGCCCGCCTTTGATCGGCCAAAATCAAACCGGGTGCAGCCCCGCCCGCGCGCATGGTTCATCAGCGCATAATACATTAAATCATTCGCGCGCCAGCCCCGCGCCGCTGCCGTGCCGCCGCCCCAATAAGGCATCACGACCCCGCGCCAATACAGGCTCAACACGCTGGCAATCGGCGTGCCGTCATGACGGACGGTCAGGATATCGGCGTCACCCTCAAATTCATCCAACACCGCATCAAACAGCGCGCGCGGAAAAACCGGCGTCCCTAGGTTGCGCACGCTTTCGCTGTAGACGCTGTAATGCGCGGCGCGGTCTTGCTCGGCATTGCCAGTCTCAACCGTCAATTCAAATCCAAGCGCACGGCGCACTTCGGCGCGCTGTTTTCGCGGGATCGCGAGCAGTTCGGCCTCATCATCGCTCGCTAAATCACGCACGAATCCAAGATAGGTCGTTTCGTCATGATGCCAGTCAGTGCCAGCCGCCATCATGCCGCCGCGCAGCTCAACCGTCGGGCAGGTCAGTCGGTCGGCCATCGCCACCGCCTCATCAATCAAGGCTTTGGCAACCGCGTCATCGCTCGCAAGCGCCCCGCCCCCAACGGCAAAAGCGCTCGACACCAGCGCCCGCCCAAACAGCGGCGAATGCACCACCGTCAGCGGCAAAACGCCAACAATCGCGCCCGCTATTTCGGCCACCAAATAATGGTTCACCTGCCCACATCCACGCGCCACCGCGCGGCTCCATCCGCTCAGGTGAAATGGCGTTGCTTGGCGGTGCGCGCGAACATAGGTATCAATCGCCGCCCCGTCGCTCTCCAGATCAGCAACGCGGAATGTGGCACTCACGCCTTACCCGCCTGCATGTCAGCGACGATCTCATCAACCCGCCCCCACGCAAAATCATCGATCAGCCGCTCAAGCTTTGGCGCCATGACGCTCAGGTTAGTATAGTGACGCAGTTTGGAGCGCAGCGGCGCATTTGCCACGCGCGGTTGGCTTGGGTCGATTTCCCACGGGTGAAAATAGATGATCGCTGACTGTGCCTCTGCATTCACCTGCCGCACCGCCCAGCGCGAGAATTGATAGGGCAACAGCCGGAAAAAACCACCGCCGCCCGCCGCCAGCGTGCGCCCACCAAGTTTTGCCGTCGTCACTGGGAGTTCAAGGAAATCGCTGCCTGCAACCGGCGCAAAAGCAAAGCGCGGTGCCTCTGGCCAGCCGTAATGATCATGCACAACCGGCGCGACGCTCGACGAATAAGTATAGCCCGCCTCGGCAAGGATCGGATGCGCCCACGGCGTGCGTTTATCGATTGAAAAGCTCGGCGCGCGGTATCCGGTCACCGCTGTACCACCCGCATCTTCCAAACAGGCGCGCGTTTTCGCAAGGTCATCACGAAACTGTTCAGGCGTCAGCGTGAAGACGCGCGCATGATCCCAGCCGTGGCTCGCAAGTTCATGCCCCTGCTCGACAATCCGGCGGATAAGCGCGGGATGGCGGTGCGCGACCCAGCCAAGCGTGAAAAAGGTCGCCTTGATGCCTGCCTTGGCAAACATCGCGAGGCACGCATCGGTATTCGCCTCGACCCGGCTGTTAAGGCCTTCCCAATCCGAACGGTCAATCGTGTTTTCAAAGGCACCAACTTGGAACCAATCCTCAACATCGACCGAGAGCGCGTTTCGCAACATGACCCGCTCCCTAGCAGCTTCAAGCAGCAGGTGCGCGGCGAATTTCGGTCTTTGAATGCAGCGCTTCTTCGGCCTCAACCCAATCGGCGAGCATCGCGATCACCCGGCGCAGCGCCTCGCCTTGTTCCAAAGACTGCGCCTCAAGCACGGCAACGCGCGCGGCGAGATCAAGCGTCGCATCGTCACCCTTAAAGCCTGTCGCCTGAACCAGCTTGAGCGCGCTTGCGTCCGTCGCATCATCGCCCGCATGATCGGCGGCAAGATCATCAAGCACCGCCTCAACCAAACCAGCGTCAATCACCGCTGATTTCTCAAGCGCCCCCATCAGGAGAACGCGTGTCAACAGCGTGTTGATCTTGCGCGGAATGCCGCCTGAATGGCGGTAGAGCGCGGCAAAGGCATCATCGGCAAAGGTCGGCGTTCCCGTCCAGCCAACCAGTTTCATCCGGTGCAGGATATAGGGGCCGACTTCATTTGCCTCCATCGCGGTCAGATGATGCGTCGCGATCACGCGCTGGCGTAGCTGCTCTAGCCTGTCCGAGGTTTCAAGCCGATTGCGAAATTCGGGCTGGCCAAGCAGGAAAATCTGCAACATCGATTGCCCGCCCGATTGATAATTGGACAGCATCCGCAGCTCTTCAAGGCCAGAGAATGGCAAATTCTGCACTTCATCAACGATCAGCAAGGTGCGTTGCCCGGCGCGCGCGCGATCACCCACCTGACGCTCAATCCGGTCAAGCAATTGCGATTTTTCGGCATTTTCAGTCGCTACGCCGAGTGCGTTCGCAACCATCCGCAGCATATCATCGCCCTCAACCTGCGTTGAAACGATCTTGACCGCGTTGACGCGATTGCGGTCAACCGTTTCCATCAAATGGCCAACCAGCGTCGTTTTGCCCGAACCAATTTCGCCGGTGACAACGATGAAGCCCTCACCTTGGGCCAAGCCATAGCCGAGATAGGCCATCGCTTTCTTATGCGTCGCGGTTTCAAAATAAAAACGCGGGTCTGGCGTAAGCTGAAACGGACGCCCCGTCAGGCCATAATGGTCGTTATACATAGACTTCTCCGCCATTCCCCAAAACGCGTATTCGTAAATATCAGAAGCTGTAGCGCAGCCCAAGCAGAGCCGTTCCGGTCAGATC
>JAYTMV010000232.1:0-7388 GCA_043728175.1 Sphingomonadales bacterium | reverse complement strand
TATTTATTTGAGACCGACGAACCGCATTTTGCCGATATTGAGCGTGCCGATGTTGCGCAACTGCGCGTGTTTCTGAGCGGCAGCGGCGAACTGACTTTTCCAGACGGGAAATGCTATCCTAATTTCCCGTTTTCGCTTTTCGGGCCGAGGATGTCAGCCTCATCGGTGACGCTTACCGGCCCAGTGCGATTGTTCGGCGTTGGGCTTCTGCCTGCTGGATGGAGCGCGCTCACCAAATCATCAGCAGCGGATTATGCCAACGCGCTGGTTGATGCGTCAATTATGGTTGGGGTTAACACGCATGAAGCAGTGGCGAAATTGAGCGCCATGACAACAATTGCTGAAATGGCTGAGGCAATGACGGAAACCGCGCGTCAATTCGAAGCACGAGCAGAAAAAGTGCCGCACTGGTTTATTCGCGCGGTGGATGAATGGATTGAGCAGCGGCTTTCTCCCGATGTCGTTGATCTTGAGAAAGCGACTGGACTTTCACGGCGTCAGATCGAAAAAATGACTAAGCAAATTTATGGTGCCTCGCCCAAGCTGCTCCAACGCAAATACCGCGCGCTGCGCACAGCCAATGCCATATCAAACGGCAATGGTGACTGGCAGGATTTTATCGATGACGCTTATTATGATCAGTCGCACTGCATCCGCGAGATTAAGGAATTTGTCGGCATTACCCCCGGCGCAATCAAAGAGCATAGTTCGCGGCTCTCAAAACTCACTTTTGGCCGTTCGCAGCTTGCCGGCACCGTGTCATCCCTGTCCGCGCAAACCTGATACGCTGACATGCAGCTCGAATTCGCCACGCCCGCCCCTGCACTCGCGCATTTGGTAGCGACTTATTATCTGCTGAGCGAAGATTATAGTGTGATGGAGGATGTTCAGCGCGCCGATACCGGCCATTTGCGGATTTTCCTTGATGGCTCGGGCTATTATGAATTTGCAAAGGGCAAGCGTTACAACTCAACGCGCTTTTTCCTCAATGGCCCGTTTACCCAGCATATGCGTTCAGTTGTTCAGGGGCCGATGCGTTTCATTGGGGTCGCGTTGTTGCCCGAAAGTTGGGGTGGACTCTTTGATCTGAATGCAGCAGATTTTACTGATCGCGCCGATGATGCCGCGCCGATGCTAGGAGATATTGCTGGTCCTTGGTTTGATCAGTTGCAATCACTTTCAGATATTGCTGCGATGGCACCGATCATGGACGCTTGGTTGACGAAGATTGTCAAACCCGTTCACCCTGACCGAAAAGTTATTATTCAAGCGATACGCAAATGGCTTGCGAATGCGATGTTTCCAAATATTGCCGACCTTTACGCAACGCTCTCACTATCCGAACGCCAAATCATGCGGATTTCCAACGCCTATTATGGATCGCCGCCACGGGCGCTCGCGCGCACATATGGCGCGCTCAAGACTGCATCATCAATCGTGATGAACGAAGGCCGCATTCCAGATGAAGCAATCGCCCATTATGCGGATCAGTCGCATCTGATCCGTGAGGTGAAGCGCGTGACCGGGCAAACCCCGCGCCAGTTAATGAACAGCAGCAGCCCCGTCATGCGGATCACGCTCCACCCAAGTAATTTCAAGGAACTTGAGCCGCTACCTTGATTATGCCGGGTTGATTTTGGTGATGGGAAGGCCCATTTGCAAATCAGAACGAATCAGTCTGATTAGGAAATCATGCGCCTTTCAAGCCTTGCCGATTATGCCGTCGTGATGATGAGCGCCGCCGCGCGCCACTGCGGCCACGCGCAAATCAATGCGGGCGTTCTTGCTGTGGAGACTGGCATTCCGCTGCCGACCGTTCAAAAATTAGTGAGCAAATTATCAAGCGCTGGCCTCCTCCGTTCCGTGCGCGGCGCAGGCGGCGGGTTCAAGCTCGCCCGGCCAGCAGCGGCGGTCAGCCTTGCCGATATTATCGAAGCGATTGAGGGGCCAATCGCGATGACCGCCTGTGTTGAAAGCGGCAAACATGATTGCGGGCTTGAGGGCAATTGCCGCGTTCAGGCGCATTGGCCTATGGTCAATCAAGCCGTGCGCGGCGCGCTTGCCAATATCAATCTGACCAGCCTTACCCAATCCGTTCGTCCTGAGCTTGTCGAAGGACTGTCCTTTTCTGGGTATCAAAACATGAAGGAAGGGCAGGGCTTCGACAAGCTCAGCCCGAACGGTATTTTATGAACGAACTCTCCCCCGTAAAAGATCAAGCCGCTTATGATGCCGCCGCCAAGGTGGCCGATTACGAGCATGGCTGGGCGAGCGATATCGAAACCGATTTCGCGCCCAAGGGGCTGACTGAAGATACCGTCCGTTTCATCTCTGCGAAGAAGAACGAGCCGCAGTGGATGCTCGATTGGCGGCTCAAGGCGTTCGCCATGTGGCAGACGATGGAAGCGCCCGATTGGGCCAAACTTGAAATCGATCCGATCGATTATCAGGACGCCTATTATTACGCCGCGCCCAAGGCGAAGCCAAAGCTTGGCAGCCTTGATGAGGTCGATCCCGAAATCCTGCGCGTGTATGAAAAACTCGGCATCCCGATTGCCGAGCAGAAATTGCTCGCGGGCGTCGAGGGCGGCGAAAATGGCGGGCTGCCCGCGCGCCGGGTCGCGGTGGATGCGGTATTTGACAGTGTTTCGGTTGCGACAACATTTCGTGCGGAGCTTGAGAAGGCGGGTGTGATCTTCCGTAGCATTTCCGAAGCGATCAAGGAATATCCTGATCTGGTGAAGAAATGGCTCGGCAAAATCGTGCCGATGCATGACAATTATTTCGCCACACTCAACTGCGCGGTCTTTTCCGACGGCACCTTCGTCTACATCCCCGAAGGTGTGCGTTGCCCGATGGAACTCTCCACCTATTTCCGCATCAATGCGGAGAATACTGGGCAGTTTGAGCGCACATTGATCGTCGCCGACAAGGGCAGTTACGTGAGCTACCTCGAAGGCTGCACCGCGCCGATGCGGGACGAGAACCAGCTCCACGCCGCTGTGGTCGAACTGGTCGCGCTTGATGATGCCGAGATCAAATATTCGACCGTGCAAAACTGGTATCCCGGCGACGCCGAGGGCAAGGGCGGAATCTACAACTTCGTCACCAAGCGTGCCTTGTGTCAGGGGCGGAACAGCAAGGTGAGCTGGACTCAGGTTGAAACCGGCAGCGCGGTGACATGGAAATATCCAAGCTGCGTGCTCAACGGCGAGAATAGCGTCGGCGAATTTTACTCGGTCGCGGTGACCAACAATTACCAGCAGGCCGACACTGGCACCAAGATGATCCACAATGGCAAGGGCAGCCGCTCGACCATTGTGTCCAAAGGCATCAGCGCCGGGCACAGCAACAACACCTATCGCGGGCTGGTGCGCGTTGCGCCGGGTGCGGAAGGCGTGCGCAATTTCACCCAGTGCGACTCGCTATTGCTGGGATCGCTCAGCGGCGCGCACACCGTCCCCTATATCGAAGTCCGCAACCCCTCAGCCCAAATCGAGCATGAGGCGACGACAAGCAAGATTTCCGACGACCAGATGTTCTACGCGATGCAACGCGGCCTGAATGCCGAGGAAGCCGTGGCGCTGATCGTCAACGGCTTTGCCAAAGAAGTGCTGCAGCAATTGCCGATGGAATTTGCCGTAGAGGCGCAGAAATTGCTGGGGATTAGCCTTGAGGGGAGTGTGGGGTGAATAAAATGATGAGTATTTCAGCAATAATCTTAGAAAATAATCGCGTCGAGATAAGAGAGCGCCATGCAGACACGTCGCTCCCTGATACCGTTATCACGATACCGATTTCATTTGCTTCAACTATTGTTCATCAACTTAATGAACTTCTAGGCCATGCACGCGATGGTGGCGAATAAATGCTGATCGACCGAACTAATATAGTGACTATCGAAAGCAAGATTTCGGACGACCAGGCGTTCTACGCAATGGCTCACGGGCTGAATGCCGAAGGTGCCGTGGCGTTGATCGTCAACGGTTTTGCCAATGAGATGTTGCAGCAATTGCCGATAGAATTAGCGGTAGAGACACAGAAGTCGATTTATGGGAGTGTGGAGTCGTGTTGTTATTTTTGACTCTTATTAGCTTGAGTCCGTTAGAGATTTTGGACGATTGTATTTCACAGAAAACTCTTGAATTTGCGCCTGCCCGTGAAGCCGTAGATGTGACAGTTGAAGCGGCGATGGCTGCGTGCATTGTTGAGCAAGCCAATTATCGCGCTGAGATTCAACGCGGATTAAAATCGTCTTCTCCAGACCTTTCTCTCAGTCAATCTAAAGAGGTGCAGAAGGTGGTCTTCGAGAGTGGAGTGAGCGGTGCTCGTAATCGGGCACTGGTCAGCCTGATTACTGAAAGGGCAAAAAATGCTCCAAATAAATAACCTCCACGCCACCGCGCAAATCCTCCACGGAACGGGGAGGGGAACCAGCGAAGCTGGTGGAGGGGCAGGTGCGGCTTGGCCCATTGCCGCGACATCGCGCGCTATTGTCGTGTGCCCCTCCACCACCCTACAGGTGGTTCCCCTCCCCCGGTGGGGGAGGATTTAGGAATGCCCATGCTAACAATCTCAAACCTCCACGCCACTGTTGGCGACAAGCCTATCCTCAAGGGCCTCACCCTCTCGGTGGGTCCGGGCGAGATCCATGCGATTATGGGGCCGAATGGCGCGGGGAAATCGACGTTGGGTTATGTGCTCAGCGGGCGGCCTGGTTATGAGGTGACGGAGGGTTCCGTCACATTCACCCCACGTCGCCCCGTGCTTGACACGGGGTTAGGCTTTTCTTCTGGCGATGCGGCGCAGGAAGATAGCCAAGTCCCGCATCGAGTGCGGGGCGACGTGGATTTGTTGTCCCTCGCCCCCCACGAACGCGCCGCCGCTGGCCTGTTCCTCGGCTTTCAATATCCGGTCGAAATCCCCGGCGTGTCGAACGTCCAGTTCCTTCGCGAAGCGCTCAATGCACAGCGCAAACATCGCGGCGAAGCCCCGCTCTCCGGCGGCGAGTTCCTTAAAATCGCGCGGGCACAGGCAGGCGCACTCGGCATGGATATGGATATGCTCAAGCGCCCGGTGAATGTCGGATTTTCGGGCGGCGAGAAGAAACGCAACGAGATGGTGCAGATGGGCATCATCGATCCCGCGCTTGCGATCCTCGACGAGACTGATAGCGGGCTTGATATTGACGCGCTGCGCGTGGTGGGCGACGGGATCAACCGGATCATGCGCAAGCCCGACAAGGCGGTGCTTCTGATCACGCATTACCAACGGCTGCTCGATTATGTGAAGCCCGATTTCGTGCATGTACTAGCCGATGGCCGGATTACACGGACGGGCGGCGCGGAACTCGCGCTTGAACTCGAAAGAGACGGTTACCGGGAACTGGCGGCGTGAGCCAAAAACTGTCTTGCCTTCGCGTCTTCGCGTCTTCGCGCGAACAAGCCTTTTTTAGTTTCGCGCGAAGCCGCGAAGCCGCGAAGAATGCTGCGCCCGCATGAACGTTTTGGCCATTCCCTCCCGCCGTGATGAAGCGTTTCGTTATAGCGACGTCGACGCGCTCGCGCGCGCTTGGCCTGTGGCGGTTGAGACAATATTGGTGCCTGCGGGGGAATCGTTCGCCCGTCAGATCATCAATATTGCTGATGAGACAGACGTATTTGTCCGCAATTTATCGATCATAGTTGAGGCCAATGCACGGTGTGAACTTCACGTCTTGAACGCGGGTGGAAAGCTTGGCCGGATCATGATTGATGTCGCGCTGCATGACGGCGCGGATTTTACGCTTGGTGCGGTGCAATTGGGCACGGGCGCGCAGACCGTCGAACTCATCACAACTGTTCGCCATATCGAACCCAATGCGACTAGCCACCAGATGGTGCGCTCCGTCTTGGGTGGGCAGGCGACGGGTTCCTACCTTGGCAAAGTTGCGGTGGCGCGGGATGCGCAGAAGACGGACAGTGTACAATCCGTGAAAGCAATGCTGCTTGACCGCACGGCGACCGCGAACACCAAGCCCGAACTCGAAATCTACGCCGACGATGTGAAATGCGCGCACGGCGCAACAGTGGGCGAGCTTGACCAACAAGCGATGTTTTACCTCGCGGCGCGCGGGCTTCCGCCTGCCGAGGCGAAGAAATTGCTATTGCAGGCGTTCATCGCGAGTGTGTTTGAAGGTGCGGAGGGTGAAGCTGTTTTGACCGAGGCTGCGCTGGCTAAGCTGGAGAAGATGGTATGACGTCTCTTTCTATTCCTTCTCGTCGCCCCGTGCTTGACACGGGGTTAGGCTTTTCTTCTGACGAAGCGGTGCAAAGCCAAGCCCCGCATCAGCGACCCGTCGGGAGCCGGGGCGACGTAATGTCTATGTCTGCTTTTCGCGCCGATTTTCCCGGCGTGAACGGCTGGCATTATCTCGATACCGCCGCGACTGCGCAAAAACCTCAGCTTGTAATCGACGCGATGACGCGCGCGATGGGGATTGATTATGCGACCGTTCACCGGGGCGTATATAAGCGCTCCGCTGATATGACGGTCGCGTTTGAGGCCGCGCGGCAGCGGGTTGCGACCTTCATCGGCGCGGCTTCAGAGAATGAGATCGTCTTTGTACGCGGCGCGACCGAGGGGATTAACTTGGTTGCGCGCACCCACCCGCCGCAGCCGGGGCGTGACCGGGTGCTGCTGTCTCAACTTGAGCATCATTCGAACATCGTGCCGTGGCAGCTGGCGGGATATAAGATTGATGTCTGCCCACTGACCGAGGACGGCCGGATTGACCTTGAAGCCGCCGAGGCGATGGTGAGTGAGCAGCACGCATTCGTATCCTTTGCGCATGTTTCCAACGTTCTAGGTTCAGTTCTCGGGGTAAAACGTGCGGCGAAACTCGCACACGGCGTTGGCGCAAAACTGCTGCTTGATGGCTGTCAGGCGGCCCCCCGGATGCGGCTTAACATGGCTGAGCTTGGCTGTGATTTTTATGTGCTTTCGGGGCATAAGCTTTACGGGCCAACTGGGGTTGGCGTCCTTTGGGGTCGCCAGGAATTGCTTGACGTGATGCCGCCGTGGCAGGGCGGCGGCGCGATGATTGACCGGGTTTCGTTTGAAGGCACGACTTATGCCCCCGCGCCGCAGCGCTTTGAGGCAGGCACACCAATGATCACCGAAGTCATCGCGCTCCATGCTGCGGTTGATTATATCGAAGCAATTGGCATTGCCAACATCCACGCGCACGAAACCGCGCTCGTCAAGCAAACGCGCGAAGCGCTCCGCTCAATCAATAGCATCAATTTGTTCGGCCCTGAAGATTCGGCTGGTATCGTCTCTTTTGCAATCGAAGGGGTGCATCCGCATGACATCGGCACTATCTTGGATGAAGAGGGCGTTGCGATCCG
>JAYTMV010000231.1:0-3876 GCA_043728175.1 Sphingomonadales bacterium | reverse complement strand
AAGTCGAAAGCAGTTCCGGCAACATCGAATGAGGCTGGTTCCGACGATTGAAGCGATACTCAAATTCCTTAGCGTATTTGCCAAGGTGCTTTGGTGATACCCAAATGTGAGTGCCGTTGATCGACGATTTCAGGTGACGCCAAAAGCCTTCGATTGAATTGACTGTTGAACCTGTTGCCGAGACATATTGGCCTTGGTTGTGGTTCACAGTGTCATGATAATAACCCATCGTGCCAAGGCCACCATAACCGCGCCATTCGTCGGTGTGAATGATTGTGTGCGGCTTCACGTTGTCACGAATAATCGGCATTAACGTTCCGCTGCGGCGATCAGGCACGACTTCGGTTACAAGGTCGCCGCCGCGCTCCATCATGCCAAACACAACTGCCTTGTTGCCGACATAGCCGCCGCGCTTACCCTCTGCGACACCGCCAACATAAGTTTCGTCGGCCTCAACGTGCTTGGTGAAGCCGCCGATTTGATGATCGCCGTCAACGTCTGCCATGTGTTCGCGAATTTCATGCGCCATGCGCCAAGCGGTTTTGTAGGTTACGCCAAGCTGACGCTGCAATTCCTTACCGCTCACGCCGTGGCGGGTGGTGGTGAATAGATGGATTGCATAAAACCAAAGCTGCAACGGCGTCCGCGTCTGTTGAAACGGCGTTCCTACGGTAGGGTGAAGGTGATGGCCGCAGAACTGGCAAGAGTAAGCGCGTTCGGCCTTGATCCGATACCAGCGCGATGCGCGCTCACATGACGGGCACTCGAAGCCCTGTCCGAAACGAACATCAAAAAGGTGCTGCAAACAGGTTTCATCATCGGGAAACTGTTTGAAAAAAGCGAGTGTTGTCAGTGGCTTCGTCATCATGCAACATGATATACACGATTTGTTTTACGTATGCAAGGGGGATAAACGCCAAATTATTTTTCGTTCCGCCCTTGTTCTTTAAGAACAAATTGCATACAAGCATGTCACACACCGCGATATTCGCTTGTCAGCTAAGAAGGGACGCGCCATGGCCGCACAATTGAAACTTATCGATTCTGAGAAGAAAATGGCAAATAGCGACAGAGAAAAAGCATTAGAAGCGGCACTCGCCCAAATTGACCGCGCCTTTGGTAAAGGTTCGGCGATGAAGCTTGGTTCGCGTGAAGCGATTGAGATTGAGGCGGTGTCCACTGGATCGCTCGGGCTTGATATTGCGCTTGGTATTGGTGGCCTGCCTAAGGGGCGGGTTATTGAAATTTTTGGGCCTGAAAGCTCGGGCAAAACCACGCTTGCGCTTCATGCGATTGCTGAGGCGCAGAAGGCCGGCGGGACGGCGGCATTCATCGATGCCGAACATGCGCTTGATCCAGGCTATGCCAAGAAATTGGGCGTGGATATTGATAATTTGATCGTCTCGCAGCCTGATACCGGTGAGCAGGCGCTTGAGATCTGCGATACGCTGGTGCGTTCAAACGCGGTTGATGTGCTTGTCATCGACTCGGTGGCTGCACTCGTTCCCCGCGCCGAAATTGAAGGCGAAATGGGCGATAGTCACGTCGGTTTGCAGGCGCGTTTGATGAGCCAAGCGCTGCGTAAAATTACGGGTTCGATCAGCCGTTCAAAATGCACCGTCATTTTCATCAATCAGATACGTATGAAAATTGGCGTTATGTACGGCTCACCTGAAACAACCACAGGCGGCAACGCGCTTAAATTCTATGCCTCAGTACGGCTCGACATTCGGCGTACCGGCCAGATTAAAGACCGCGAAGATATTGTTGGCAACACAACGCGCGTGAAGGTCGTCAAGAACAAGGTTGCCCCGCCTTTCAAGCAGGTCGAATTTGATATTATGTACGGTCAAGGCATTTCAAAGACGGGCGAAATTCTCGATCTTGGCGTGAAGGCCGGGATTGTAGAGAAATCAGGCGCATGGTTCAGCTATGACTCGATCCGTCTTGGCCAAGGGCGCGAGAATTCCAAAACTTATTTGAGCGAAAACCCAGAGGTTGCGCTCAAGATTGAAGCACTTATTCGCGGCAAGACCGAAGAGGTTGCCGAAGTGATGATGACAGGACCAGAGGCGGACGACGATCTTTGATTTGGGTGCCCGGCGGGGTGCTTGCATCGCCGCCGCGCAGTTCACCATTCAAGGTATAATCGCGTACAGCCTCAAGCAACCAAAGGCCCGTCTTCCCGACGGGCCTTTTTGCGCGTGACATTTGCGGCCAATCCCGCAATCAACACTGCCATGCTTCCGCTTTTTCAGCTCATCGGTTTGCCAACAGACATCAATAGTTCGTTTGAACGCGGCGCCGCGCATGGGCCACAGGCTATTCGTGAAGCCTTATGGAGTGATCGCGGTAATCTTGGTTGTGAAAACGGCATGGAGGTTGGTCGTGATTTTACCCTTGATGACTTAAGCGACCTCAACTTGACTGAGAACATAGCAAGTGATGATCGTCTCATTCAAGATGCGGTTGCCACCAGCCTTAAACAGGGTGCAATCCCGGTATTGCTGGGCGGTGATCATGCGGTAAGTGTTCCCGTCCTTGCCGCGATCCACGCATATCACGGCCCCGTCACGATCCTTCATTTCGATGCGCATCCCGATCTCTATGATGATTTCGCGGGCAATCCGCGTTCACACGCTTCGCCATTTGCCCGGATCATGGAGGCGGGCCATGCCAGTCGCCTTGTCCAAATCGGCATCCGCACCCTCACGCAGCATTGCCGAGAACAGGCGCAGCGCTTTGGCGTGGAAATTATTCCGATGGCTGATTTTTCTGTTAAGGCTGTTCCGTCGCTATCCGGCCCTGTTTATATCTCACTTGATTTGGACGGAATTGACCCGTCCGAAGCGCCGGGTGTGTCACATCCTGAGCCTGGCGGGCTAAGGGTGCGCGAAGTATTGGCGGTGTTGCGCGGTATCAATGCCCCGATCATCGGCGCTGACATCGTTGAGCTTAATCCATCACGCGATATTGGTGGCGTCACCGCGATCTTGGCGGCTAAGCTTATCCGTGAAATTGCCAGTCGCGCTGTCGCGATACAACTAGGAGCCTGAACCATGACAATCATCGTCCATCATTTGCAGGATTCGCGGTCACAGCGGGTGCTTTGGCTGCTTGAAGAACTGGGTGTTGCTTACGAAATCAAGCGTTATGAACGCAATGCCGTGACGCGGCTTGCCCCGCCAGAACTGCTGGCGATCCATCCGCTTGGCAAATCGCCCGTCATTACGATTGACGGCGTGGTTGTCGCCGAAACCGGGGCCATTTTTGAAGCCTTGCTTGACCGCTTTGATACCGCGCATCGCCTCCATCCGGCGCGCGAACATGCCGACTATGAAACGCACCGTTACTGGATGCATTACGCCGAGGGTTCAGCGATGCCGCCGCTTGTGATGAAGCTAATCATGGGGATGATCCCAGATCAAACGGGTCCGGCATTTGGCTTTGTTGATGCGCAAATCGGGCTCCACCTCAAATATCAGGAATCGGTCGTTGTTGAAAAGGGTGGCTTTCTTGGCCCGGAAATCAGCGCGGCTGATATTATCATGAGTTTCCCAGTCGAAGCGGCGAACGTCCGTGCCAACTTGGCTGAGGCTGCGCCCAAACTCGCCGCATGGCTTGCCAAAGTGCGTTCGCGCCCCGGCTATGCGGCGGCACTCGAAAAAGGCGGGGCGTATAGCTTTGCCTAAAGCTCGCGAAGTGCGCGTGCCGGACGGGCTGCGAGCGCAGGGATTGATCCAGCAAGGCCAAGCCCGAGCGTGATCAGAGTCCCGATCCCAAGCGTCGCCAATACAACGCCCCAATCAGGTGCCCATTCGAGCGTGAGCAACTGTGTGGCAATATACCAGCCGCCGCCCGCGCCAACCGCGAGCG
>JAYTMV010000230.1:0-2984 GCA_043728175.1 Sphingomonadales bacterium | reverse complement strand
GAAGATGAAAAGCAGTTGGGCCCTCTCAGCGCGCTGTTTGCTTATGATCCCAGTGAGCGCGCAGGCCAACTGGAACCAGGCATGGCCGCCAGTTTAGCGCTGAACTTTGTAATCATTGACCATCCTCTGTATCAGTTAATGGCACTATCTGGGCGACGCTGCGCCACAATGCTAGGTGTGGTCTTAAGCCGCTTGCCTCACTCATACCCCGGCTCATCCATCCACGGCGCGAAATGCGGCGTGTCGGTGCTCACTTTATCGGGATACACTGCCGCTCGCTTTTCAAGGAATGAGGATACCCCTTCGCGCGCGTCGGGGCTTTGGCCGCGAACCCAGATGGCGCGGCTGTCGATTTTGTGGGCTTCCATTGGATGCGCTGCGCCGAGCATCCGCCACATCATTTGCCGCGTGAGTGCGATTGAGACGGGCGCGCTCTCCGCCGTCAGCGAATGTGCCAGAGCACGCGCGGCAGGGAGGAGATCAGCGGCTGTATGGATTGATTTGATCAGGCCAGCGCGTAGCGCTTCCTCAGCGCCGAATACGCGGCCCGAATAACACCAATCAAGCGCTTGGCTGATCCCGACGAGACGCGGCAGGAACCAGCTTGAGGCGGCCTCAGGCACGATCCCGCGTTTGGCAAAGACAAAACCAAAGCGCGCGGTTTCGCTCGCCAGCCTGAAATCCATTGGCAATTGCATCGTTGCGCCAATGCCAACCGCTGCGCCGTTGATCGCGCCGATCACTGGCTTTTTGCAGTTGAAAATGCGCAGCGTCAGCCGCCCGCCACTATCACGAACGCCGGGGTGGCTGAAATCGACGCTGCCGTCATCGCGCAATGGCGATCCTTGCTCAAGCCGTTCGGGACGTTTGGTATAATCGAATGTATCATCGCCAGCCGCCAAGTCAGCGCCTGCACAAAATGCGCGTTCACCGCTACCCGTCACAATCACCGCGCGGACAGCATCATCGGCGTCAGCGATATCAAATGCCGCGACCATTTCCTTCATCATCTCGCCGGTAAAGGCATTCATCCGGTCGGGCCGGTTCAGCGTGATGGTAAGGATGCCCTCGCTGATATCGGTGGTGATGGTCGTGAAATTGGTCATTTTTTGCTTTCCTCATTCTCAGTTAGATACAGTGACAGTCACTTTGGGGACTGTCACTTTTCATTCTCACGCTCCACGTCACGCCATCCGATATCGCGCCTGCAAAATCCAGTGGGGAAGTCGATGACATCGACTACGCCGTAAGCTAATGTCCGTGCTGCGGATACGGATGACGCTGTTGCGGTTACGTTCAATACCCGTCCGCCACTTGCTAGGAGCGCGTCACCCTGCTCGGATGTTCCGGCATGAAATGTTTTGGTGGATGCGGTCTCACTAGGGATACTCGCGATCTTCCCGCCCTTTTGCGGACTTGCCGGATAGCCATTGGCCGCCATCACTACGGTCAAAGCCACATCATCTGAAAAGCGTGGCGGTTCAGCCCCCGCCAACTGCCCTTTGGCGACGCTCAGCAAAAGCGCTGCCAAATCACCTTCGAACCGCATCATCAAGACTTGGCATTCGGGATCGCCAAAGCGGCAATTATATTCGATCAGTTTGGGGCCCGCTGCGGTCAGCATCAAGCCTGCAAACAGAACGCCGCTATAGGGCATGTTCTTCATCGCCATCATGTCGACGGTCGGCGCGATGATCTCTGCCATCACGCGCGCCTCAAGATCAGGCGTCAACACGCGGGCAGGCGAATAAGCCCCCATGCCGCCGGTGTTTGGCCCGGTGTCGCCTTCGCCAACGCGCTTATGATCCTGCGCCGATCCAAAAGCGATCGTGTCTTTCCCATCGGAGAGCGCAAAGAAGCTGACTTCCTCGCCTTCCATAAATTCCTCGATCACAACCGAGGCACCCGCTTCGCCAAAGCCTCCGCCAAACATATCTTCAATCGCGGCCTCGGCCTCGGCCAACGTCGCTGTGATGATCACGCCCTTACCTGCCGCGAGGCCATCAGCTTTGATCACATAAGGCGCGGAGAAATCGCTTAGGCCCGCCAGCGCATCGGCCTTCACCGCATAATGTTCATATGCCGCCGTCGGGATGTGTGCCGCGCTACAAATTTCCTTGGTGAAGCTCTTTGACCCCTCCAACTGCGCCGCCTTTGCACTCGGCCCAAACACTGCAATCCCGGCGTCGCGCAAACTATCAGCGAGGCCAGCGACAAGCGGCGCTTCGGGGCCAATCACGACAAGCGCTATGCCAAATGCCGCACAAAAATTGATGACCGCCCCGTGATCATCAGGAGTGAGCGCAACACATTGCGCGTCCTCGGCGATACCAGGGTTGCCCGCCGCTGCATAAAGGCTATCACAGAGCGGTGACTGCGCGAGCCTCCAGGCAAGCGCATGTTCGCGTCCACCGCCGCCGATCAACAGGATATTCATGGCCGAAGAAATGCCCCTCAATGAAAGTGAGCCACGGCTGTTAGCGCAGGAGCGTCAAGGCGACAATGCGGGCGCGCTTTCGGTCAGTGAAATATCGGGGCTGCTTAAGCGCCATGTTGAGCAAGGGTTCAGCCATGTGCGCATCCGCGGCGAGATTTCGGGGTTCAATCGCGCCGCCTCGGGGCATCTCTATCTCAGCTTGAAGGATGAAGGCGCGCGGATTGACGGCGTGATGTGGAAAGGCGGCGCGGCGCGGCTTGCTTTCGTTCCCGCCGACGGGATTGAGGTGATTGCGAGTGGCAAGCTCACCACTTATCCAGGACGATCAAATTATCAGATCGTCATTGAAAACGTCGAGCCAGCAGGCGCTGGTGCCTTGATGGCGTTGCTCGAAGAGCGCAAGAAAAAACTCAGTGCCGAAGGCCTGTTTGATCAGAACCGAAAACGCGCTTTGCCCTATTTGCCGCAAACCATTGGCATCATCACTTCTCCAACAGGTGCAGTGATCCGCGATATTCTCCACCGTTTGAATGACCGCTTCCCGCGC
>JAYTMV010000229.1:0-8824 GCA_043728175.1 Sphingomonadales bacterium | reverse complement strand
TTGACGCCGGGATCACCGCGCCGGTGGTGGGTGAGTTCATGCGCCAGCGCCAACCGCTGCTCGGTCGCATTAAAGCGCGTATTGAAATCATGCGGAACGATGATGGCTTTGCCGATAATGCCAAGCGCCAGCGGCGACGCGATACGCGGGCTTGCGCTGTATGTGATTGCCTCGCGCGTTTCAAACGGCTTCACTCCGGCAAGCGTCGTGCGGACGAAGCGCTGGTACGCAAGGATATGGCGCATGAAAAACAGCGCGGCACCGCCAAGCCAAAGCGCGACAAGTAAGATTGGCCAAACGGAGCTGCTGTCAGGCGCGACAAGCGCAACCCCGGCAGGCGATGAAACGCCAGTTATAACCGTCACGGCCTCCTGAATCTGCTGCGTGGGCGCAATCGACCAGATTTCGGGTGACCAGATTTCAGGGAGTGGCGGCATTACCATCCGAAGCGCAGGCGCAAGCCAGAGCAGATAAGCCGCGCGCGGGCCAAAACGCGCCGCAACCGGCCCGCGAATCGCAAGCACGACCAGCATCAATGCTGTCGTGGCAACCAACGTTTCAAACATCCAAAGGCTCATGACTTAAGCTCCTTCAACAAGGCTTCTATTTCGGCAATATCCTTGGGCGAAAGCGCCTCCTGCTCAGCGAGATGCGCCACGAGCGGCGACAACCTGCCGCCAAATAAGCGATCAACCAGCCGTTTGACATCACCCGCTGTATGATCGGCGCGCGCAATCAGTGGGCGATAGAGAAAGCGACGGCCATCGGGCTCATACGCAATCGCGCGCTTCGCCAGCAGGCGCGAGAGCAAGGTCTTGATCGTAGGCAGTGACCAGCTTTGGCGATCCTTCAGCCGCTCGGCGACCATATTGGCGGTGAGCGGGGCATCGGCCCAGAGGACATCCATGACGACATATTCGGCATCGCTGATGCGATCACCACTAATTTCATTGGGGGGAGAATTGTCAGGCACGTCAGCACTTTCATGAATTACGATTACAAATGTAATCTTTCTTCATGAACCGCAGATGAATGGCTTGAATGGATGTGCTAATTTACCGCAGGTTGGTCAATCCGGCGTACCCGCGTTGCGGGCTGGCCATCAATATTGGCAAGAAACCCGCCGAGCGAGGCTTTGCGAATCCGCACTGATTGGCCCGGCTTTGGATCGCGCAGTGTTTTCAGTTCCGCCTGATACCAGCGTGCGCCATCATCAAGCACGAACAGCCAGCGCTTGGAACCAAGTAATTTTGCAGAACGGATTTTTGCCGTAACATCGCTTACGCCTTCACCAAGTGCGGGCGGGGTGCCGACGATCAGTGGTCTTGCTGGAAGCCCAAAGCCATCCTTGCGCGCCTTTGTCGCCTGATCACGGTCTATGATAACGAGATCACGCTTGGCTTCGGCGTCATCGATTTTGGCTGTTTGCGTTTCATAACAGGCCAGCCTTTCGGCATCACTTGGAATTGACCTGCAATCGATCAGCTTTTGCAACACGTCGGCGCGAGCTGGCTTTTTCTGATCTTTGCCAGCCGCACCCGCGCTTGTTGCAAACAGCGTAACACTCAAACATAATCCGATAGCCGAAAAGCCTAACCGCACCTTTTTACTCCTACTGATGAGCCATATTGATATTAACACACTCACACTGCGGTTCCAACCCACTGCAACTGTTGCAAATAGGTGACATATGGCGCGCAAGTTTTGAAAAAACGTGTGAATCGCGTTTACTTCCGCTGCGCGCTTGGGCATTGGCTGTTTAAGTCTATCCGCTAGCAGAGGCACCGTGTCCGCTGAGATTGGTTATGGCGAAAAGATTTGGCCGATTTTATCGGTCATCACTCCAGAAGTAAGGGACTGGACAGACATGAAGACTCAATCAATTTTTAGCCGTTCACGCTTAAGCGCTAGCGTTGCGCCGGTCGTTCTTGGCCTCGCGATGATTTCGATGCCAGCATTTGCGCAAACCGCTCCCGCTGCTGAAGATGAGGCCGCAGCCGAAGGCGAAACAATCGTCGTTACCGGCTCGCTGATCAGCAATCCTAACTTGAAGCTTTCAAGCCCGGTTACAGTTGTGACGTCGGAAGAAGTTGAGCTTCGCCAGACCAACGTAGCTGAAGAGTTTCTTCGCCAGTTGCCAAGCGCAATCCCGAGCATCGGTTCAACCGTTAACAACGGCAATGGCGGTAACTCGTTCGTCAACCTTCGCGGGATTGGCTCTTCACGTAATCTTGTTTTGCTTGATGGTCGACGCATTGTGCCTGCCGACCTTCAAGGTCGTACCGATTTGAACAGTATTCCACTTGCGCTGGTTGAGCGTACTGACATTCTTTCAGGCGGCGCTACCACAACTTATGGTGCCGATGCTGTTTCGGGAGTTATCAATTTTATTACTAAACGTGATTTTTCCGGGATTGAGGCGACTATCGCTGATTCGATCACCGAAAAGGGCGATGGTAACACGTTCCGTACTGACGTAACCATTGGCGCGAATTTCGATGATGGCCGTGGTAACGCCGTATTTAGCGTTGGCTATCAAGAATCAGATCCTGTGTTTCAGGGCGATCGCAGCTTTGGTGTTACAAACACCAGCTCTTTTTCTAACCTTCCATCTGGTTCAGGCACTGCGGTTCCGGGTCGTATTACGGGGACTCGCGGGTTGAATGCGGCGGGTGTTCCAAATACTTTGGCTGCCTTTGTCCAGACAGGTGTGACGGCCAATGGGACGCCGATCCTCGCTCCAAATCCTGGCGGTGCGGTCAATGGCGGCACACGCCAAATTGATCCTGCAACTGGGCGGGCGATAGCGCCATTTGCCTCGTTCAACTTCAATCCATTTAATCTGTTCCAAACTCCGTTTGAACGGTTCAATATCTTCGGTTCGGCGCGCTATGAAATTAGCGACAAGATTGAGGTTTATACACAAGGGCTGTTCTCAAAGAACACCGTTAGAACAATCATCGCGCCATCAGGTTCATTCGGGTCTACATTGACGCTGCCGCTCAGTAACCCCTTCCTTCCAGCGGCAACCCGTAACCAGCTTTGCGCTTTCAATATTGCGCCGACGGTTAATGGTGTTGACGCGGCAGGGAACCCGGTTTCTGGTCAGGCAACCTTTACGCCTCGTTTCACTCAGGCGCAGTGTGACGCAGCTGCATTGGCCACCAGTGCTACCGATCCAAATTTCCGCGAACTTACGGTGGGTATCCCGCGTCGCTTTGTGGAGGCGGGCACGCGCAACACAAGCTTCACGACCACCATCTTCAACTACACACTTGGTTTTCGTGGCGATCTGACTGACAACGTGCGTTATGACGTGTCCGGCTCCTACGGTGAAAGCGAAAATATTTCGCGTCAGGATGGCCAAGGCTTGCTTTCGCGCTTGCGTAATTCCGTTCGTTCAACCAATCCTACAACTTGCCTTAATACAGACGGCGGAAACTGCGTTCCGGTTAACTTATTTGGGCCGCTGGGCAGCATTTCGCAGCAGGCTATCGGCTACATAGCCGGGGTTGGCACTACCGGATCGACCAATGCTTCGCTTTCGCAAGTCAGAGGTATCATTTCAGGCGATACGGGAAGCTTCTCGCTTGCAGAAACACCAATTGGCTTCGCCGTAGGTGTTGAGTACCGTAAATATGGCGCATCATCACTTTCCGATCTTCCAACGCAAACGCCAAACGAAGTTCTAGGGAGTGGTGCCGCAAGTCCAGACGTATTTGGTACTTATAATGTCAAAGAAGCTTTTGGTGAATTGATCATCCCCGTTTTCGAAGATGAGTCTTTTGCCAAAAGCTTGACAATCGAGCTGGGTGGTCGTTACTCGGATTACTCTACTGCTGGTAAAAGCTACACCTACAAGGGTGCAGCCAGCTATGAACCAATTGATGGGCTTAAATTCCGTGGTAATTATCAGCGCGGTGCCCGTGCGCCGAATATCGGCGAATTGTTTAGCCCTCAGGTTACGGGATTGGTCAATCTTACTGTTGATCCATGTGCAAGTTTCAATACCCAAACCAACCGTCCGATTGTTAATGCCAACCTAGGCAGCGCCGACTTTAGAGCTATTTGTGTAGCGCAGGGTGCGACTGTAGGCCAAATCGGTTCTATCGGAACGCCTTCTGCTGGTCAGGCTAATCAGACATCAGGCGGCAACCCAAATCTGAAGGTTGAGAAAACAACAACGTACACCGTTGGTGCGGTCTGGCAGCCTAGCTTTGTGCCAAAATTGAGCATTTCGGTTGATTACT
The DNA here is from genome assembly GCA_043728175.1 of Sphingomonadales bacterium. Lineage (GTDB taxonomy): Bacteria > Pseudomonadota > Alphaproteobacteria > Sphingomonadales > Sphingomonadaceae > Aquisediminimonas. The sequence goes on along the minus strand of JAYTMV010000229.1, from coordinate 4,574 downwards.
TTAACATCAAGGTGAAGGGTGCTATCAGTACACCAACTGCTCAGGATGTGCTGCAAGCGTGTTTTGGGTCACCATTTGGCACAGGTGTAACAGCAGCTACCTCTGGAACGGCAGCCTGTACATCAATTCGTCGTAATCCTCTAACAGGCGGCCTTGATGGTGGTGATACAAGTGTTGCACGGGGCCTTCCCCTTGTGGGCAGCAACCTTGGTCGGATCGCAACAGACGGGATTGATTTGTCGATCAATTACAGCCGCGACTTGGGCTTTGCTGATTACAGCTTCTCATTCGACGGTACCTGGACAAACTCAAACAAGTTCCAAGCATCGCCAACGTCGCTTAATCGTGAATGCGTTGGTTTCCTCAGCACCTCGTGCGATCCACCACAGCCCGAATTCGCTTGGACGCAGCGGACTTCATTGACCTTTGCTGATCGCATCACGGCTTCACTTCTGTGGCGTCACATTAGCAAGCTGCGTCAAGAACCCGATGACATTGTCAATGGTAATGGCCCTGCTTGCGGCGCACCGGGTAATCTTGGCAATGAGCCAAATGGCAATCCAGGCTGCACAGGCGTCGATTTCTCACGTATCAAAGCGAAAGATTATTTTGATCTGAGCGGACGTTTTGAGTTGTCGGACAATGTTACATTGACTGTGACAGTGCAAAACCTGCTTGATAAGCAACCGAAGTTCGTTGGTAGCGGCATCGGCGGTACCTTCAACAGCGGTAACGTGTTTCAGTCGACCTTCGATACGCTTGGTCGTCGTTACGCCGCCGCCGTCAAGTTCAAGTTCTGATCTGACGATAACTGAAGCAAAAAAGGGGTGGTACTTCGGTACCACCCCTTTTTTTGTCTTCTCACACTGTCGGATACTACTGTACCGCGATGTCACGCTGACAAGAGCAACGCCCCGTCACCTTCGTCGGCGTTTACGGTTGATCCGTCGGGCACGTCACCGCGCAGGATCATATCTGCAAGCGGGTCTTGCAAATACCGCTGCACCGCGCGCTTTAAGGGTCGCGCGCCGTAAACCGGATCATAGCCAACGCGGCCAAGCCACGCGCGCGCACCAGCGGTCAGGTGAAGTGTTACCTTGCGGTCTGCAAGCAGCCGGGCGACGCGGGCTACTTGGATATCAACAATCGGTGCCATATGCTCTGCCGCCAATCGGTGGAACAAGATGATTTCATCAAGCCGGTTAAGGAATTCGGGGCGGAAATGGCCGCGCACAACTTCCATCACTTGCGGTTCAACCTTATCGACATCCTCGCCCTCACCAAGCCCGGCGATGAACTGTGAACCGAGATTGCTTGTCAGGATGATGATCGTATTGGTGAAATCAACCGTCCGCCCCTGCCCGTCGGTCAGGCGACCGTCATCAAGCACTTGGAGCAAGACATTGAAAACATCGCCATGTGCCTTTTCAACTTCATCAAACAGCACGACCTGATAAGGACGTCTGCGCACGGCTTCGGTCAAAACGCCGCCTTCCTCATAACCGACATAGCCCGGAGGCGCGCCGATCAGCCGCGCGACGCTGTGCTTTTCCATGAATTCGCTCATGTCGATCCGTACCATCGCGCTGTCATCATCAAACATGAAGCCAGCGAGCGCCTTGGTCAGTTCGGTCTTGCCAACCCCGGTTGGCCCGAGGAAAAGGAAGCTCCCGAGTGGACGGTTGGGGTCTTGCAAGCCAGCGCGCGCGCGGCGAACGGCAGTAGAAACGGCCTTTACCGCATCGGCCTGCCCAATCACGCGTTTGCCAAGCGTCGCCTCCATTGCGAGCAGTTTCTCACGCTCACCGGTCATCATCCGCTCAACGGGAATACCCGTCCATTTGGCAACAACTGACGCAATGTCATCGGCGGTGACCTCCTCACGCAGCATCGCGCCTTCGGCAGCACCAGCGGCGTCGGCCAATTGCTTTTCAAGCTGTGGGATCGTGCCATATTGCAACTCGCCAGCCTTCGCCAAATCGCCTGAACGTTGCGCCTGATCAAGCTGAAGCCGCGCACCGTCAAGCGCCTCTTTGACCTTGGCCTCACTATGGATTTTTTCTTTCTCTGCCTGCCAGCGGGTCGTGAGTGATGCAGACTGTTCCTCAAGATTGGCCAGTTCGCTCCGCAGGTTCGCTAGCCGATCCTTTGAAGCGGTATCATTTTCTTTCTCAAGCGCGAGGCATTCGATCTTCATTTGAATGATCTTGCGGTCAAGCGTTTCAATCTCTTCAGGCTTTGATTCAACCTCCATGCGGATGCGGCTCGCGGCCTCATCCATCAGGTCAATTGCCTTGTCGGGCAGGAAACGGTCAGAAATATAGCGGTGCGACAGCGTAGCCGCCGCGACCAGCGCGGCGTCAGTAATCCGCACACCGTGATGAAGCTCATATTTTTCTTTGAGCCCGCGCAAGATTGAGATCGAATCCTCAACAGTTGGCTCGCCGATGAAAACAGGCTGGAACCGGCGCTGAAGTGCGGCATCCTTTTCAACATGCTTGCGGTATTCGTCAAGCGTCGTCGCGCCGATGCAGTGGAGCTCACCGCGCGCAAGCGCTGGTTTGAGCAAATTCGACGCATCCATTGCGCCCTCGCCTTTGCCCGCACCGATCAACGTGTGCATTTCATCAATGAACAGAACGATCTGCCCCTCGGCCCCGCGCACCTCATCAAGCACTGATTTGAGCCGTTCCTCAAATTCGCCGCGATACTTGGCGCCAGCGATCAGCGCGCCCATATCAAGCGACATAAGCTGACGGCCCTTCAGACCATCGGGCACATCGCCGTTCGCAATCCGCAGCGCCAACCCTTCGGCAATCGCGGTTTTGCCAACGCCGGGTTCACCGATGAGGACGGGGTTATTCTTGGTGCGGCGCGCAAGGATTTGGATCGTCCGGCGGATTTCTTCATCGCGGCCAATCACGGGATCAAGCTTGCCGTCGCGCGCAGCTTCGGTCAGGTCTCGCGCATATTTTTTGAGCGCATCATATGTATCTTCGGCAGACGCGGTGTCGGCACTTTTGCCTTTACGAAGTTCGTTGATTTTGGCGTTAAGCGCGTCAACTTTAAGCCCCGCCGCCGCGAGCGCCTTACCCGCAGTTGTCGTCGTCGCAAGTGTGAGCGCGAGGAGCAGCCGCTCAACGGTAACGAAGCTGTCGCCAGCCTTGCTTGCAACCTGCTCAGCTTGGTCAAGAATGCGAACAAGATCATTGTCGAGGCCGGGTGTTTGCTGCGCGCCGCTGCCTGAAACGCTGGGATGCTTGGCCAAAGCCGCATCGGTTTCGCGCACCGCAACGCTCGCATCACCGCCCGCCGCCTTGATCAGGCCAGCACACATGCCCTCATTATCTTCAAGCAGCGCCTTCAACAGATGCTCAGGCGCAATCCGCTGATGGTTCATCCGGATCGCGACGGTCTGCGCGCTTTGTAAGAAGCCCTTGGCGCGGTCAGTGAATTTTTCGAGGTTCATGCGAGAAAGCCCTTCCTTTCACCCATGATGTAAGGATGGGTTTGAACCAGACAAGGGCAATGGCTATTTCGGATCGGTGGCCTTTGCGGCGTCGCCTGCAAAAATATTGCCGAAGAAACTGCTCTGATACCATTTGGGGGCATCATCAGCATTGGCAATTTCTGCCGCGATCAGCGTATTGATCCGCGCGAATTTGGCGGCGGCACCCCAGTTGAAGGGCAGGCTCGGCTGATCACTGACCTTGTGATAATGGGTTTTGAGGAAATCGGCGAAAATCTTATCGCCGCCATTTTTGAAACCGGTGATCAGGAATATTGACGGCACGCCTTGTTTGACGAAACTATAATGATCTGAGCGGGTGAACAGTCCTTCGGATGGCAGCGGATCGGGCGAAAGCGAAAGGCCCATTTTTTGCGCGGCGCGCGCCACCGCTGGGCCCATTGTTGAATGTTCGGCTCCAAAGGCGATCACATCTTGAAAATCATAAAGCAGGATGGGCATATCAAGATTGACGACGCTGACCACCTTACCGCCCGGCACCACCGAATGTCTTGAGAGATAGTCTGACCCGAGCAGGCCGCGTTCTTCGGCGGTCACAGCGGCAAACAGGATAGAACGGCGCGGACGGGTTGGCGCATAAGCGAGCGCTCGCGCTGCCTCAAGCATTGCCGCAATCCCCGAGGCATTATCCATCGCGCCATTGAAAATCTTGTCGCCTTCTTTGGCGGGATCAACTCCGGTATGATCAAGATGGCCCATGAGGAGCACATATTCGCCTGCCAGCTTTGGATCAGAACCGGGCAGCATCCCAATCACATTAGGGCTGGTGACGCGCGACATTGTTGTGGTGCGGTTGAGCGTGACTGCCGGCTTAAGCGCAAAGCCTTTGGGCCGCCCGCCGACTTTATCGGCTGTCGCAAGCACTGCCTCAAGCGTGGTCGGTGCACCAGAAAAGAGTGCCGCCGCCGCTTTATCATGAAGCGTCACACCAAATTGGATCGCGGGCGTTTCGGTAAAGCCGCTGCCATCAGCCTGCGCCCAATTGAGCGTTGGGTGGATCGGCCCCTCAATCTCGCGTGTCCAAGGCCGGGTGCGTTCGCGCTCC
>JAYTMV010000228.1:0-21760 GCA_043728175.1 Sphingomonadales bacterium | reverse complement strand
GCGGGTTCAGGAACCGCGCCGCCACCGCCGACATTGATGCCGATGATGCCAACGAAGGTGCCGAAGCGGGCAAAGCCCGAACCAGCAGGGTTACCGCCCGCAGCATTGTTGAAGAAGTCAGCAAATTGGTTGATAACATAGAAGCGGTTGCTGTCTGATGGATCGAGCGTAACCGAGCTATAGTCACCAAAACGCTGACGACCAGCCGCTGGCTGACCTTGCGGCGAACCAAGGTGATAATCATCAACCGGGCTCTGCTTGATCAAAATGTCACCACTGGTTGAACGGATCGTCCCGTTCGCGTTGGTGGCATATGACCGTGCAAAAATGCTGATCCGGCCATCGACGGGATGGCTGGCATCACCCGAACGAACATAACCAACCACGAATTCGCCACGGCTGTTGACCGCGAGTGAACCTTCGTAGAAATCATATGTATTGTCTGGGCCAGTGATGTCTGTTTCGGACAGCAAGGTCTTTGTCCGATCATCAATAACCGAAATACGAACGACGGTGTGATCCTGACCAAGTGGCGTCACTGTGTGAACGGCATAGATTTTGCCATTTGCTGCATAAACGCTCGATGACACGCGGTCATCAAGTGTATCAACAACGCGGGCGTTGCCGGTGTTGAGCAAATCAGGCTGACGACCTGGACGCGGTGCCGCGTAATCTGCACCACCAAGGAACCTTGTCGCTGATTTGTTACCCGCAGCATCGAAGCTGTAGGTTACGAGGTCATTGGCATTGAGCGCCACAGCAACAACGTCAAATCCACCATTGCCGTTTGGTGCGCGGTTAACACCTTGAATTGCAAAACCATTGTCAACAATATTGGCTGGATCAAAAGGTGTGTCAACTTGACGAAGCCCTGCAAGCGTGGGGCCGCCAGCGGCATAAAGATTAGCCAGCGAAACGCTGTTAACCGTCACGCCCCGGAAGTTGCGTGCGCCGCCAGCAACCGTTGCGAAGAAGTTATTGGTACCAATCACCAAACGATCACCCGCAAAAGCAAGTGTTGGATAGTCAGCAACGCCGTTGATCTGGCCAGGATTGTTGGCCAAACCGTTAAACGCTACCGAGCGAAAACGACCGAGCACATCGTCAGTATCTGAAACCGCAATCTGAATCCTATTACCGGGAGTGCCAAAGCCAATTGCAACCCAGCGCCGCGCAGCAGCGTCAAACAAGATACGAGTATCACCACCAGTCGCCTCACCACCAGCGCGCTGGAAGAATTGGCTGTCGGTGATACGTGGCGCGAGCAACGCACCCGTGGTTTTATTATAGGCGGCAAAACTACCATTCTGGAGCTGAGCGAATTGAAGCGTTCCCACCGCACCGTTTACGTCTGGTGGCTGGAGGCCTATACCAAGAGCGCGCGTGTCACGATCCGATGTACCAACAAAGCTGTTTACCAGCACAGTTGCTGCGAATGCGCTTACTGGCGTTGCTGCCATCATCACTGAAGCGGCCAATACCGCCATTTTCCGCATGCGCGGTTTGGTAATTTCCCTATCCACAATTATTCTCCAAATATTAGCTTTGGTATAAACCTTGACCGCTCGACTCGGATTCAAGTTCGATAACGATTTGTTAATGTTTGGTGAGACTCGGGCAATGTGTCAAGCCGCGAATCGGCCAAAATTCATATGTCTCATAATGGGAAGCTTCGCCGGGTTCGTGGCGGATTTCTGCGCCATTGCCGCCGCATTGCCATTGTGACTCGCATGGCCGCAGGCACGCTGCTAGGGCGTCCGCGTCAGCCCGTTAGTGAAAGCAATTACAGCCATGATTCCCCGTTATTCGCGCCCCGATATGGTTAACATCTGGGCACCTCAAACCAAATTCCAAATCTGGTTTGAGATTGAGGCGCACGCGACCGACGCGCTTGCCGAACTTGGCGTCGTGCCAAAAGAGGCGGCCGCTGCAATCTGGGAGAAGGGCGCATTTGAGGTTGATCGGATTGATGCGATTGAGGCGGAGGTCAAACATGACGTTATCGCCTTCCTCACCAACGTTGCCGAACATGTGGGGGAGCCAGCGCGCTTTATGCATCAAGGGATGACGAGTTCGGACGTACTCGACACTTGCCTTGCGGTGCAGCTTGCCCGCGCAACCGACATCATGCTTGATGATCTCGACCTGCTGCTTGCCGCGCTTAAAACGCGCGCATTCGAGCATAAATTGACGCCGTGCATCGGGCGCAGCCACGGCATCCATGCAGAGCCTGTGACCTTTGGCCTCAAAATGGCGGAGGCGTATGCTGAATTCGCCCGCTGCAAGGCGCGGCTGATCGCGGCGCGCGCTGACGTGGCGACGTGCGCGATTTCAGGTGCAGTGGGGACATTTGCTAATATTGATCCAGCGGTTGAGGCTCATGTCGCGGCCAAGCTTGGTCTCACCGTTGAGCCTGTTTCAACACAGGTGATCCCGCGTGATCGCCATGCGATGTATTTTGCGACGCTTGGCGTGATTGCCTCATCAGTTGAGCGGCTCGCCACTGAAATCCGCCATTTGCAGCGCACCGAGGTGCTTGAGGTCGAGGAATATTTCTCGCCGGGGCAAAAGGGTTCATCAGCAATGCCGCACAAGCGCAATCCAGTGCTGACGGAGAACCTCACCGGCCTCGCCCGCATGGTGCGCGGCTATGTCACGCCCGCACTTGAAAATGTCGCGCTGTGGCATGAACGCGATATCAGCCATAGCTCGGTTGAGCGCTACATTGGCCCGGACGCGACGATCACGCTCGATTTCGCGCTCCACCGCTTGACGGGCGTGATTGAGAAGCTGCTGGTGTATCCAGCGCGGATGCAGAAGAATTTGGACAAGATGGGCGGCCTCGTCCATTCGCAGCGCGTGTTGCTTGCGCTCACTCAGGCCGGGGTCAGCCGCGAGGATGCCTACCGCTTGGTACAGCGCAACGCGATGAAAGTGTGGGATTCTGACGGCGCGCTTTCGCTGATGGAATTGCTCAAAGGCGACGGCGAGGTGAGCGCTGCGCTCTCAGTCGCTGAGATTGAGGATAAATTCGATCTTGGGTATCACTTCAAGCATGTTGATACGATTTTTGATCGAGTGTTTGGCACGCAATAAGCCATTTCAGGGGGGAAGTGATGAAGCGGGTTTTCAAATGGCTGTTCGGAATTGTTACGCTGCTGTTGATCGGGGGGCTCGCGATTGGCTACACGCCGGACACTGATGAAACGGAGATGAAGGCCAAATACGGCGGGCCAGCGTCGCAGTTTATCACGCTCCAGCCCGGCCTTACCGTTCATGTTCGCGATGAGGGGCGGCGTTACGGCCCAGTGCTTGTCCTCATTCACGGATCAAATTCTTCGCTCCACACATGGGAGCCTTGGGTGAAGCGGCTGGGCGGGCAATACCGGATTGTTTCACTTGATTTGCCCGGCCACGGGCTGACGGGACGGCACCCAAGTGGCGATTATGACTATCCGATCTTCGTTGACGTGGTTGATAAGGTGATGGTCAAGCTTGGCATTGATCGCGCGGTTATCGGCGGCAATTCGATGGGGGGCGGGGTGACGTGGATGTATGCACTCGCGCATCCTGAAAAGGTGGAGGCGATGATCCTTGTCGACGCCGCTGGCGCGCCGCGCTGGGAGGCGAGGAAAGCACCAATTGGGTTTAGGATCGCACGGATGCCAGTGCTGCGCGATGTCGCCAAAATTATCACGCCGCGATCGATGGTGGAATCAAGCCTGCAAACCTCAGTGAGTGTGAAGTCAGTCGTGACCGACGTGGCGGTTGATCGCTATTGGGAATTGCTGCGCTATCCGGGCAACCGCGCGGCGACGATCAAGCGCTTTTCCTACACGCACAATAATCATCCAGCGACACGTGATAAGCTGGCGACGCTCAAAATCCCGACACTGATCCTATGGGGCGAGGAAGATAATCTTATCCCAGTGCGCTCAGCCAAATGGTTTGCCGAGGCCATTCCGGGGTCAAAGCTGATTGTTTATCCCAAGATTGGCCATGTGCCGATGGAGGAAGTCGCTGACCGGAGTGCGGCTGATGTTGCCGCGTTTTTGAAGGGGTTCGCGGCCCCTGCGCCGAAGATGATCAGCGCAGGGAGCTAAGCAGCTTAGCAGCAGCCTGAGGCCAGCGGTTCACCGTCATCTGATGCCATTTTATACGGCGTGGTCGCCCCACAACCTGGGAAGACGCCGTAATGGTGGCTGAAGTCACCGAAGAATTCAAAGTGCTCGGCGAACCGCGTTTCGGCGAGCATTTTCCAGCTATTGCCGCAGACGTTGAACATCCGGCCCTTTTCAATCGCGTGATGACCATCAAGATCAAACACACGCTCTGACCCTGCGACGGTGCCAAGGTAACGCACTGACTGACCATAATCTTCGCATTCTGGCTCAAGCCCATCAAGCTTGAACAAGCGGTAGGTGGCCGAGAAGAAATTAATGCCATCAAGCTTGGCCGCAATCTCAGCATCGCCGATACCAAGCGGGCGATCAGTGCAAAGACGCGGATCGCCAAAGCCAGAGGCCTTAGCCAGTCGGTCAAAATCACCCCAGTACAGCGCGCCTGACAGGCATTCGCCGTGGAGTACAGGGTCACTTAGCAGTGCAGTGGGAACACGTTTATCCGAATACACATCGGAGAAGAAAAGTTCGCCGCCGGTTTTGAGAAGCTTATGTGCCGCACGGAACACGGTGGCTTTGTCAGATACTAGATTGATGACGCAATTTGAGATGATCACATCAAAGCTGCCTTCGGCCAAGCCAAGATCACCAAGCTTTTCAATATCGCCCTCAACAAATGTGACGTTGGATTTGGCGTAACCGAATTTTTCACGGTGCCATTCGATATGGCGATTGGCGACTTCAAGCTGCTGCGCAGTCGCGTCAACGCCTGTCACACTGCCATGCTCACCCACCAACTGCGCCATAATGTAAGCGTCCTGGCCGGCTCCACTGCCGAGATCAAGAACATGGCAGCCTTCGACAGCTTGCGGGAAAACAAGCCCGCAGCCATAATAGCGCGCCTTCACTTCGGGATGCACATTGGCCAGCGCCTTGCGTACGGCGGGCGGCGGGGCGGCGATTGTGGCGCAAGCGTCGGTTTTCAGATCAATGCTACCTTCAAGGACATTGCCGTAATAATCCTGAGAATTTTCGAGCGTTGCGTTATCTTGCACTTTTTCAAGTGTCGCATTTTCAAGCGTCATGGAGCGAGTTTCCCGGTAAGATTGAGGAGAGGCTTTTACCCCTTTGCCTTGTGCGTAAACATCGTTGCTCTTTTATGTCAAGCGCAGAGGCCAAAAATATTTTTTGCGGCGCGCACAGTCCAGAATCATCATATATATATTATTCAAAAATATACATGATCGTTATTTAGTTATAATTTCAGTCTTTATTATAGCAATATTTTATTATTGGTAGTGTTATTTAGCTGTAAGGTGATTTATAATTTCATAACTTGTATATGTCGTACTTACAGCGCTGTAAACACGGCATAATTATTCACATGGATGTAATTAGTTTCAAGCAATCGCAATCGAAAAAATAATTCGATGTTTCTCGAAATATGTTGACAGACCCATATGATTCGATATTTCTACGAATATCGAATCATATGGGTCTCAAGCAATGAATCAAACCGCCGCCAAAGTCATCGACGCGCTGGGTGCGCTCGCGCAGGAGCATCGGCTCGCGTTGTTTCGCTTGCTGGTTCAGGCGGGCGAGGGCGAGGGCGGCATGGCGGCGGGTGCGATTGCGACAGCGCTTGATGTGCCCGCATCGTCGCTGTCATTTCATTTGGCGCATATGGAGCGCGCGGGGATTATCCAGCGGCTGCGGCGCGGGCGTTCACTCATTTATTCGGCTGACTATGGCGCGATGAACCGCCTCGTTGGCTATCTCATGGAAAATTGCTGCGCTGGCGACAGTGGCTGCGCGGATGTGTCCACTTGTTCCACTATTGAAGAAAGGCAAATCGCATGAAACGCTTTCACGTTCACCTCGGGGTCGAAAATCTTGATGCTTCGATCGCATTTTATACGACATTGTTTGCAGCCGAGCCAACCGTGACCAAGCCCGACTATGCCAAATGGATGCTTGATGATCCGCGTGTGAATTTCGCGATTTCATCAAACGGCCACGCCGCGCGAGGGATTGAGCATATCGGGATACAGGCCGAAACCCCGGTTGAACTCGCCGAGGTTTATACACGTCTGCAAGCGGCGGATCGCCCGATAGTTGAAGAGGGCGCAACCACCTGCTGCTATGCCAAGTCTGAAAAAAGCTGGATTGCCGATCCCGATGGTATCGTCTGGGAAACCTTCCTGACCAATGGCGAGGCGACAGTGTACGGCGATAATGCGCCGATTGACACGCTTGAATCAGCCAATGCCATTGCGGGCACATGCTGCACACCAGCCATCGCACCTGCGCCAACTGTCCCACCTGTCAGTGGTTGCTGCTGAACCGTCACATATTTGTCATGCGCTCTGCTTAGGAGGCTGCGATGCCTTATAACGTTTTATTTCTCTGCACCGGCAATTCGGCGCGCAGCATTATTGCCGAGGCAATTTTGCAGCGGCTGGGCGGCGACAAATTCACTGCCTTTAGTGCGGGCAGTATGCCCAAAGGAGAGGTGCATCCCGCTGCACTTCATGTCCTTGAACTGCTCAATCATAATGTCGAGGGCCTTCGCTCCAAAAGCTGGGAAGAGTTTTCGAGGCCCGACGCGCCAAAGCTCGATTTCGTTTTTACGGTCTGTGATAATGCCGCGAACGAAGTCTGCCCCATCTGGCCCGGCCAGCCGATAAGCGCGCATTGGGGGTTGCCCGATCCCGCTGCTGTTGAGGGAAGTGACGCCGAAATCGCAGTCGCGTTCAACGATACATACCGAATGCTCACCAACCGGATTGCGCCATTTACCGCGCTTCCAATTGCTGAGATTGATCGACTGAGTTTGCAAACCCAACTCAATGCCATCGGAAAAAACTGACCTAATGACACTCGTACGCAAACTCGCGGCTGAGGCGATTGGGACGGCGTTGCTGCTCGCAACTGTCGTTGGTTCGGGCATCATGGCCGACAGCCTTGCCGCCGGAAATGATGCGGTCGCGCTGCTTGGTAATACAGCGGCGACGGGGGCAATGCTCTACGTCCTGATCACCTTGCTCGGGCCGATTTCGGGCGCGCAGTTTAATCCAGCGGTGACGATGTTGCTCGCTCCTAAGGCGGACAAGGTTCCTTACATCATTGTCCAGATTATTGCCGCGATTGTTGGCGTCATCATCGCGCATGTGATGTTTGCGCTTGATCCGGTGCAGGTCAGCACTCATGCGCGCGTCGGCCCGGCGCAGTGGTTTTCTGAAGTTGTTGCGACGTTCGGCCTGCTGACGACGATCATCATCGGCATTCGGCATAAGCCTGACGCGGTGCCTGCACTGGTCGCGATGTGGGTGGTAGCGGGCTATTGGTTCACCTCATCAACCAATTTCGCCAATCCAGCGGTGACGATTGCTCGCGCGCTGACTGATACATTCGCGGGCATCCGACCAGACGGCGTGCTTGGCTTTATCGTGGCGCAACTGATCGGCGCGACGCTGGCCTTCTATGTTTCGCGCTGGTTGATTGGCCCTGAAGAGGCCAAAGCTTGACCTGACGCATAACTGTCATAAACCATCGCCATGACTGAAAAAATGGCGGTGATTGCGGTTTACAGTTTGAAGGGCGGGGTTGGCAAAACCACGCTTGCGGTCAACCTTGCGTGGAGTGCTGCAATACAGTCGTCTCGACGGACGTTGCTCTGGGATCTTGATCCGCAAAGTGCCGCCAGTTTTCTGCTTGGCGCTGATAACAAGGCCAAGGGATCGGCACAGGCGGTTTTTGCCAAGGATGTCGACCCCGGAGCGCTGATCCGCGCGACAGATACTGCGCGGCTAAGCTTGCTCGCCGCTGATACTTCACTGCGCGGGCTTGACCGATTGCTCTTCACGTTGGGCAAGAAAAAGCGCTTGGCTAAACTACTTGAAGATATGCGCAAAAACTATGACCGGGTGATCCTTGATTGCCCGCCGGGGCTGACTGAAACGAGCGAACAAGTGATGCGCGCCGCCGATGTGATCATCGTACCAGTCATCCCGTCGCCGCTCTCACAGCGGGCACTGGCTGAGGTGATCGCGCACCTTGACCGTGAGCATAAAGGGCACGGCCCGGTTCTGCCAGTTTTCTCGATGGTTGACCGCAGGCGGGCGCTCCACCGTGAGGCGTTGGCGGCAAATCCCGAATGGCCCATCATCCCAATGGCAAGCATTATTGAACAAATGGCAGTGCGCCGAGCGCCTGTTGGCGCCTATGCGCACAAGTCTTTGGCGGGGGAAGCGTTTGACGGCCTCTGGCGCGGGATTGAAAAGCGACTCGCGTCGCTTGGGTCACGCTAAAGCGGCAAGACGTCTACGTGTAAATTTGGGCATCGATTCTGCAATAAATCTGTTTGCCGTGCCTTTTGAACAGCGCGGCGCAGCGGCGGGAATATCTTTGACTAGCGCGCTAACTTTCTATTGTTTCAAGGCAATTTTGTTTCATGAACGTAAAATTAACAATTGCGCCTGTTAACCATATATGTCTCTATGCGCGCGGATTCGCTCCCTGTGAGTCCTCAAACCTAAGAGAGGTTAAGTCGCATGAAAAAAGATAAGTGTATCATAAGTATGATCGCCGGTGCCGCTGTAGTAGCGCTGCCTGGTGTTGCAGGCGCGCAGGTTAAAGACACGCCACAGTTGGAAGCGCCGATTAGCGAAATGGTGATCTCAAGTGATGTGCAGCGTGACGTGCTGCCCAGCTTAAAAGATGTTGCTGTTCCGCCGTCAAAGGAACTTCGGATTCGGGAATCGAAAGGTTTGCCGCGTCCGCGCCCTTACACTGGTATTCCGCAGCCTGAAGTTGTTGACCCCGTAACCCAAATCTCGATTCCTGTGCAAACCACCAGCAAAGCGGGTGGCCCACTATTCCCTACTCCCACGATCGGGCGTAACTTTGATGGGCTGGGCAACGGTGTTGCAGGCTTCACTGTAAATTCGGCTCCGCCTGACACGCACGGCGCGGTTGGTTCAACCCAATATGTGCAGATCGTCAATGGCTCAGCCTTTGCGGTCTATAACAAATCGACAGGTGCGCTCGTCCTTGGGCCAACGTCGACTAACTCGCTTTGGTCTGGTTTTGGTGGCAAATGCCAGACAGCCAACGACGGCGATCCAATCGTTAATTTTGACGCAGCGGCGCAGCGCTGGGTGATCAGTCAATTTGCGGTTTCGCCAAGGGCGGCACCATTTTTTGAATGTGTTGCGGTTTCGCAAACTGCAGATGCAACCGGCGGGTATTTCCGTTATGCCTTCAGCTATAACGACTTCCCTGATTTTCCAAAATTTGCTGTGCATCCCGATGCTTATTATTTCACGTTCAACGTGTTTAATGCAGCCGCAACTGCCTTTGTTGGTGCGCGCGCCTGCGCATACAATCGGGCGAGAATGCTGCAAGGGCTTTCGGCCACGCAACAGTGCTTCACATTGGCACCAACAAGCGATTTTGGACTGTTGCCATCCGATCCTGATGGCAGCTCAAGCGTAGCACCAGGTTCGCCAAATTACATGCTGGCGAAGCGGGCAACTTCGCTTGCGATGTACAAGTTCAAGGCGAACTTCACGACCCCGGCGCTGACGACCTTCACTGGGCCAACGCTCATTCCAGTTGCGGCTTACACTGAGCTTTGTTCAGCAACGGGTACGTGTGTCACGCAACCAGGAACCACCACTCAGCTTGACTCGCTTGGGGATCGTTTGTCATCACGGCTCTCCTATCGCCGTTATGCAGATGGTCGCGTTTCGCTGGTCACGTCACATGCGGCTTCAACGGGGCTTCGTTGGTATGAAATCCGTAATCCTGATGCGGCATCGCCTGTAATCTTCCAGCAGGGCACATTTGCGCCAAGCAGCACGACACGCTGGCTCGGTGCAATTGCTCAAGATAAGAATGGCAATTTCGGTATCGCCTACAGCGCTTCATCAAGCGCGAATGGCATTCGTCCAAGCCTTCGGTTTGCGGCGCGCACTCCAGCGGATACTGCCGGACTGCTTGGGCCGGAAACGACTATAATCGCTGGCACGGGCGTTCAAAATGCTGGTCTAACCCGTTGGGGCGATTATGCCTCTATGACGATAGATCCAGTTGATAACTGCACCTTCTGGTTCACTTCGGAATATATGAAGACGACTGGCAGCTTCAACTGGAATACGCGGGTTGCGAGCATCAAGCTCGCTGGCTGCAACTAAACAAATTTAGTTGATTAAAGATGCGGCCGCTCCGGTAATTTGGGGCGGCCGTATTGTATGCGCAGCAAAAAATAAAAATCGCCTTTATATCCTACCATACCAGTCAATAAATGTTTGTGCTAAATTTATATATAAATGAGTAATAAAATTGCTCATGACGACGCTTCAGTGGACGGAAAAATAAATCTGCGGTTAATGGCTAATTAATGATTGCGCTAACCATGTTATTGTGACTGTCTATATCCGCTTTGGACAGAACCCCGTTCGCAGCGCAATCATAAATTATTTGGAAGAGGAGATGTCGCATGAAAAATCATAGACAGTTTATAACTATTCTCGCGGTGACAACCGCATTGGCGCTTCCCGCGTCTGCGTTCGCGCAAAAATCTGAATTACAGCGTGCGCAGGACGATGCGGCAGCGACCAGCAAGATGGAAGTTCGCCAAGAAGTCCAACGCGACGTTCTCCCGAGCTTAAAGGACGTTCTGATCGCGCCATCGAAAGAATTGCGTATCCGCGAAAGTCGTGGCTTGCCGCGCCCACGCCCTTATACTGGCGTTCCTAAGGCTGAAGTGGTTGATACAGCGCTTCAAGGCGCGGAGAAGGAAGCGGCTGCTGGCAAGACCGGCGGCCCGCTCGCTCCAGTTGCGACGGTTGGCCTCAATTTTGATGGCCTTGGCAACGGCATTGCAGGCTTCACTGTTAATTCGGCTCCACCAGACACGCACGGTGCGGTTGGCTCAACGCAATATGTCCAGGTCGTCAATGGTTCGTCGTTTGCCGTTTACAATAAGGCAACTGGTGCTCTGGTGATGGGGCCAGCAGCGACAAGCTCACTCTGGGCTGGTTTTGGCGGCAAATGTCAAACCGCCAATGATGGCGATCCGATCGTCAATTTTGATGCCGCTGCCCAGCGTTGGGTAATCACTCAGTTCGCTGTAACGCCAACGGCAGCCCCATTCTTTGAATGCGTTGCTGTTTCGCAGACTGCGGACGCGACGGGCGGCTATAATCGTTATGCCTTCAGCTATAATGATTTCCCTGACTATCCAAAGTTCGCGGTTCACCCCGATGCCTATTATTTCACGTTCAACGTGTTCAATGCGGCATTGACAGCGTTCGTCGGTACGCGCGCTTGCGCTTATAACCGTGCCGCGATGCTGACGGGTGCGGCTGCCACTCAGCAGTGCTTCACGCTTCCGGCAACCAGCGACTTCAGCCTGCTACCCTCGGATCCCGATGGCAGCTCGCCAGTGGCAGCGGGTTCGCCCAACTATCTGCTTGGGCTTCGCGCAGGCACCAACAACCAGTTGAGCCTCTACAAGTTCAAGGCAAACTTCGCCAATCCGGCGCTGACGACCTTTACTGGCCCGACGCTTATTCCAGTGGCGGCATATACCGAGCTTTGTTCGGCAACGGGCACGTGCGTTCGTCAACCAAGCCCAGGCACTAACCTTGACGGCCTTGGTGATCGGATGATGTCACGTCTGTCATACCGCATGTACCCAGACGGTCGCGAGTCGCTGGTTGCCAACCATTCGATCTCGACTGGTGTGCGCTGGTATGAAATCCGCAATCCCGGCGCTGCTGCACCCGTGATTTTCCAGCAGGGCACCTATGCGCCGACAACGGCTACGCGTTGGATGGGGGCGATGGCGCAGGACAAGAACGGCAATTTCCTGCTGGGCTATAGCATCTCGAAGCGCACCACCACCTCGATCCGGCCAAGCATTAATGTTGCCGCGCGTGCGCCAACCGATGCTGCGGGGACGCTTGGTGTTGAAAACAGGATCATCACTGGCACCGGCGTTCAAACTGGCGGTCTCAGCCGTTGGGGTGACTATTCGTCGATGACGGTTGATCCAGTGGATAACTGCACCTTCTGGTTCACGAGCGAGTATCTGAAGGCCAATGGCAGCTTCAACTGGAACACCCGCATCGCGAGTGTGAAGCTTGCTGGTTGTAACTGATAGCCATTGATCGCCCTGTTTCGGCGGGGTGATCTTTGAACTTAAGCCGTGATCGTTTCGGGTTGCTTCAACCCGGCGCGGTCACGGTTTTTTTTACCGTGATCGCAATCACGGCGTTGTTCATCAACGCGGGATATTATGTTATCGTCTGAATGGTTCAGGGGCGATGTCCAATGTCTTTCGGGAAATCCTGTTTAACGCTTTTTGCCGCCGTCGCGTTAGCGTCATGCATGAAGGCAGAGCAGAGTCAGTCGGGTGAAGCCGAAATGCCATCTACCGCCGCGCAGGGTGAAGCGGCGAGCAAACCAGCAACCGACCTGATTTTTTGTGCCGAAGTACAGCGCCGCTTATCGCAGCAGGATTGCGATGATCTTACCACGGTTGCCGCCGCCGCACGTGACGGAGTGGCTGCATTCAATGTGCCACCAATGGAGCGCGGCACTGCGACAACACTCCAGCTCGCGATTTCATTTGCTCCGCCTGAGTCCGAACTCAACGCCCTTGAGGCTGCTGCCAGTGCCCCCAATAATAGTGGCGGCGCTGCGGATCAGGGCAGCACTGATCAAGGCTCATCAAGTGGTGGCCCCTCTCCAGACAATCAACCCGTAGCGAGTGCGAGTAACCCGGAACGGCCCGAGGATATTGTCGCACGACTACCGGGTGAGGTCGAATCGTACAAGCCAGTGGTTGGTCGCTTCATGCGCGCTTCGCTGATTGGTGAAGGGTTTGAGATCAAGCCGCTTTCGCAAGAATCGCAAGAGGTGTTCAAAAGCGGCAGCACAACTTGGGAATGGGCGGTGACCCCGCTCAAGGCCGAGCAGCACGTCCTAACGCTCAAAACCGTCGTCGAAGGCGTAACCGCTGAGGGCAAACGGTTCGCGCTGCGCAGCACGACGCGAACGCGCAATGTAGATGTTGGCCTCAATTGGATTGACCGAGCCCGCGACTATATCAATGATACGCCTAATTGGATCAAAGCGATCACAGCCATCATAGCGGCGCTGACCGCGCTAATTGCAGCGATCAAGGGGCTGCGGGCGCTATTCCGTAAACCACCTACTGATCCCGCAAACTGATTATTCACTAGTTTTTCAATTTTGCTGATCAGGTTGCTGTGACTTTTTTCCGCCGCGCGCTTGCCGCCACTCCAATCCGCGTACAAGCCGCCTGTGCAGCTTTGGCGAAATCGGATAAAATGCGATTGCCACAGCGGCTGCGGTTGCAAAACAAGCAGGGCCGATGATCATGATCGCTTTCATGTTCCACAAAATCTCCGCGCTCTGTGCTTGGTTGGCGACATAGCCGATTGCTCCGAGCAGTTCGCCAAGCGCTGCCGCAGCCAGCCCAAGTGCCGCCTTTTGGATGAGCGTTACGATCCCGAAAATCCCGCCTTCGGATCGCACGCCTGATTTCCATTCGCCGTACTCAACCGTGTCGGGCATCATCGCCCAGAAGCCGATATAACCAGCCCCGCCGCCAAACCCCATCAGCATCAGGATGGGGATTAATATGTTGGTATTGTTCGGTGCAAACCAAAACAGCGCGTATCCGGTAACGCCGACGACCATGCCCGCGATCCACATCACCCGCTTTGACCAGCGCTTCATCACCCAAGTCCACAGCGGGATTGAGAGCATAATCGACAGTGCCGACGCGCCGAGTGCGGGGCCAATCAAATCCTCTCTGCCAAGCGCGTATTTGAAATAATAGGGCAGCATTTTATTGGCAGTGGTTCCACCAATTCCACCAAGCAGCATCGCTGCACATACAATCCAGAACGCGCGATTGCTGCGCAGCATTTCCAAGGTCTGGCGCAAGTTCGGCAAAGGCTCATCAGGCGCAATCGCAGGTTCACTTATGCTGCGAAAGACGATCAGAAAAATGAGCGAGGCAAGCAGTCCGTAAAGGATCGACACCCAGAAAAATCCCTCACGCCCGCCGCCAAGAAGCGCCACCAGCTTCAGCGTGAAAAATGCCGAGAGCAGCCCGCAAGTCGCCGCTGCCAGCATCCGTAGGCTGGCGAGTACACCGCGCTCGTGACTATCTGAGGTGAGCACCGCCGAAAGCGCGAGATAGGGCATCGACACAACTGCATAGCAGGTGCGAAAGAGGATATGCGTCGCGCCTGCAAAAATCACCAGTGCGGTGCCCTCAAGGCTGACGGGCAAGAAAATCAGCGTCCATGAAAAGGCGAGTGGCAGGCTACCGAATAGTAGGTAGGGTCGGTAGCGTCCCCACCGCGTCCGCGTTCGTGTGGCAAGATAGCCCATCACGGGATCGAATATCGCATCCCAGATCAGCGCGGCGGCGAACACCCAGCCAGCGGTTGCGGGCGGCAGGCCTAACACATCAGTGTAATAGAATAGCAGGTAAAGGCTGGCGGTCGTAAAAAACAGGTTGAAGCCAAAATCGCCAACGCTGTAACCAAGTTTTGATTTAAGCGGGAGACTCCCGCTGCCTGTCTTCACCAATACCATTGAAAGCCCTATCCGTTTCGCAGTTCAGCGAAAAGGCGGAGCAGGCCCGCAGTCGCTAATGAGACACCTAGATCAGGTGCGACAGGCAAAGCAAATACCCTAGCTTTGCAGATCGTCGCGAATGCGGTAGATGCCCGATTGTGCAGTCAATCCTTCCCATCCTCGCCGCTGCGCTTTCGATGACGCTGATCGTTGGCGTGCGCTATTTGATTACCAGCGGAGCCTTCGCCTGGCTCACGCAGCGCCGCCATCCGGGGCTTTATGATGCGCTGCAACCCCAAATCCGGCGTGAGATTTTCTGGTCACTCGCCAGTGCGGCGATCTACGGCGTTCCTGCGGGTCTCGTCATGTGGGCGTGGCAAAATTGGGGGTGGACTGGGATTTATGAGAACGCCCGCGATTATCCGCTGTGGTATCTGCCGCTGTCAGTCTTCATCTATCTCTTCGTTCATGACACATGGTTTTACTGGACGCATCGCCTGATGCACCGGCCCTATTGGTTCAAGCTCGCCCACGCTGTCCATCATGACAGCAGGCCGCCAACCGCATGGGCGGCGATGTCGTTTCACCCGTGGGAGGCTTTGAGCGGCGCGGTGATCATCCCGGCGCTGGTTTTGTGCGTACCTATCCATGTCGGCGCGCTAGGGCTTGTTTTGACGATCATGACCGTTATGGGCATTACCAACCATATGGGGTGGGACATGTTTCCAAAACGCATGGTTAACGGGGCGTTAGGGGGTTGGGTGATAACGGCATCACATCACCACCGGCACCATCAGGAGTATCGTTGCAATTATGGCCTATATTTCCGATTTTGGGATCGGCTTTGCGGCACGGATCGCGGGCTTGGCACTTTTGAGCATGAGCGTGGGCGCGCAGGCAGCGGACGGGGAGCCGCAGAAGCTGGCGGTGGCAACGGTGACGGGGGCGAACATCCGCGCGGCGGTACCAAATTCAACGCTTGAAATTGATGTTGCTGGATTGCGCTCAAGCAAGGGCATCATCCTCATTTGCCTGACCGCCAACCCTGCAAGCTTTCCTGACTGTGAAGGCGGCAAGGACTCAAAGCTTATGCGCGTGTTTGCGAATAAAGTCGGGCCGATTGCGGTAAAGGGTCTGGCACCCGGCAATTACGCCATCAGCCTTGTCCATGATGAAAATGCCAATGGCCGCCTTGACAAGGCTATCCTGATCCCGCGCGAAGGCTTTGGCTTTTCGCGCAATCCCAAAATCACCTTCGGCCCGCCGAAGTTCTCGGCAGTCGAGGTGAATGTCGGGCAGGGCGATGTGAAGATTCCAGTGAAGATGAAATATTATTTTTGAGGGAAGGCTTGTTCATCATGGCAGCGCCCGATGTAATCTCAATCGCCGACAAGCTCTCCCAATTTTCCGACCACTGGAATCCGCGCATTGCGGGCCGCTACAACGGCAACGAAGTCCGATTGGCGAAGCTGCTGGGTGACTTCACTTGGCACAGCCATGCGGAGACTGATGAACTGTTCCTCGTGATCTCTGGCGAGCTTGGCATCGAATTTCGGGGTGGCACCCGCCGATTGAAAGCGGGCGAGATGATCGTCGTACCAAAAGGCACCGAACACCGCCCCTTCGCCGATGCTGAATGCCATATTATGCTGATAGACCGCGAAGGCGAACCCAATACGGGTATCGATCCTTCAGAGCGGACGCGTGAGCGGTTGGAGGAAATTTGATCAGCGCATCACGACGAAAGATAGCCGTACCAAAGGATTAACAACACGATACGCGCGGCAAAAGCGGATCGGCTGATACTCCCCAGCGTGATTGCGATGATCGCAGCGGTGCTTCCGGTCGCGAGAGCGAGTGCAAGCGGCGAAGGTGATGCGCTGAAAATAGTTGCAGGCACAGCCAGCAGCAGCGACCATGCGATCCCTGCCGCAATAAAGGCAATGCGCCGTGCCATTGGCGGGAACATCGCTGTTACCGTAAGCGCGAGCAACCCGCGCGCTTCGCTGCGCCCGGCATGAGCGGATAGCGCAAAGATCAGCAGCAAGAGCGCTGCCGGGCTGCCAATATGGCGATAGTCGGCAGTCAAGCCTGATGCCGCTGCAAGTCCAGCCAAAATCAGGAACGGCCGTCCAGCGCCGATCAGGCGAAACTCGGCTATGATCAGTTTAAGAAATGGCAGTGATGCAGCCGAGGCTGGCGCGGCAGCGCTATTCGCTGGAGGCGGTGGGCCAGCGCTCAAGAGGCGCGCGATCCAACCTGTTGTTTTACTGCGCTTGGGTTGCCTATGTGGCCGATAAATTGCACCAGCGAATACCACTAAGAGCACGGCGATCCCCGCCCATGTCACGCGCGACGCCGCATAGCCCGGCGCATCTAACCCCGCCATTGCGTCAAGCCGAACCCGACCGGGTTTGACCTCAACTCCGCCAATTGCGAAATCATTGTCGCCGCTTGGTTCGGGCCCGATCAACGGGCGCATGAAACCGGGGAAGTCATACATATTCGTGGTTAGGCTTGATGCCTGCCCATCGACCGCAGCGGGCATGACAATCGAAGTCATCCACAGCACAAAATAGCACAGATCGCCCAAACCCCGGCGCAGCCACGGAATCGCATCAAACAGGATGCGGATCGCCGCCAGCCCGATCAGGGCCGGTGCGGCGACCAGCCACAGCGCGTAGCTAATGTGCCAAAGGTTGAGCGGCCCGCTCACCATGAGCCAGCCAAGGAACCAGCCTGCAACCGTCAGCGTTGCCAGCATCGCCAGCAGCACCGCAACATCGGCCCCAAACCGCCCGAGCATAATCGCGATCCGCGATCCCGCCGTTACTTCCTCAATTTGCCACGGCTGTTTGCGCGTCGTGTTTGCTCGTAGGTAGATGTAACCGATTGGCAGCAACAACGTGCTCACCACAATACCAAGCCACACACCGAGTACGGCTGACGTCAGTACCGGGAGGTGATCGCCAATCGCAATCGCAACGCCCTTGCCATCCTCATCCGAAATCATAAAGCGCGCGCCGACCGGGGCAACGAGCAGCAGCAGCCAAAGCCCCCAACTCCGCTGATAGCGAAGCAGGCTTGTGGATAGCGAAGACTTGGCGGTGGATTGTGCGCTCACGCCGCTCTGACCTTGCCGTCCTCAACGCGCAGGACTTGCACCGCATTTGGCGTAAGTTCATCGGCCAAGTGCGTCGTCATCACGACTACTGCTGCTTTGGCACGCTCAAGGATAAGTGCGCTCAGCTTGCGCGCAGTCTCTCCGTCAAGCTCTGCCGTCGGTTCATCCAGCGCAAGCATCTGCGGCGCGCCTAGCATGGCCTGCGCAAAAATCAGCCGCCGCCGCATCCCGCCTGAAAAAGTGGCAATGCGGTTGTTGATATCGGGGTGAAGCCCAATCGCATCAGTGATCGCGCCAAACTGTGCATCGGCGGCACTCGCATCAAGCCCCTTGAGCGACGCCATGTGAAGCGCAAATTCACGCGCAGTCAAATCTTCGGGCAGGTCAACCGCTTGCGGCGCATAACCAAGCGTCCGCCGCAACGCTGACCGCGCAGCAGGCAGCGCCGCGCCGTCCCAAGTGATCGTCCCGCTATTTGGCTTTTCTGCGGTTGCCAGCAAACGCAGCAACGTCGATTTGCCAGCCCCACTCGGCCCGATCAGCAGCGTAAGGCCAACGGGGAAATCTTGCGTGATCCCATCAAGGATGGCCTTCCGGCCATGGGATTTGCGGATGTTGGAGAGTGAGAGCGTGGTCATGAGGGGTGTGTTAGTTGGATAATACAATGAATGCAAGCTGTCTTGGTTTGTTGGAATAATTGACAACAGCCCATTCTGATGTTACCTGCTCCAACATGAAAGCGGTTTTGGTCATCCGAGAACGAATTTCGCTTGATGATGACTCTTTTGTTGAGCTTGTGATTTGGAAGTTGCCCGAACCTGTCGCCGGAAGTGTGCATGATTTCAAATATCGGCTCGCTCTCATCAGTGATAATGCCTGTGTGATGCGGTATGACAATGAGGCCGGGAAGGGCGATCACAAGCATATTGGCGAAATTGAGTCGGATTATGCGTTCACCGGGCTTGATCAGTTGCAAACAGATTTCTGGGATGACGTAGACGCGTGGAGGCAGAAATGAACAATATCGTAACCGTGGGCGTATCATCGCTTGATGATGCGAAAGATCGGCTCGCCGCCGCCTTCCGGGGTGAGCCGCAGGGCAGCCGTATCTCATTTCTATCGGTCGAACAGATGTGGAAAACGCTCAGCCCAAAACGCACTGATTTGCTCCGCGTGATGGCAGGGCAAGGCACCCTCTCAATCCGCGAAGTCGCCCGCCGCGCAGGGCGTGATGTCAAGGCTGTCCACGGTGATATCACCGCGCTGATTAAAGCAGGCGTGGTTGAGCGGCGCGATGGCGGCGTGGTGTTTCCCTATGACGGGGTAAGGGTTGATTTTATGCTGGGGATGGCGGCTTGAGGGTGTTTGGATTGCCCGTGCTATACAACTAAGTTTCTTAGCATGAAGCAGATCAATTGATGGTTTAAGGCTCCTTATAACCCTTGTTGATTCGATCATGCTTATGCAGCGCATCAAAATCTGAAACTGTAAAATCTTCTGGTAGACTGGTTTGCATAAGGTCATCGCAATTTATGTCCATTTTACCAACCAGATCAAGAAACCAGTTATCTGTTTCAGTTCGTACTTTCTTCATTTGCAAGTGGGTTGATCTGTTGATCGTAAAAGCAAGAAAGTCAGCAATTTGGATCAAGGGCTCCTTAGATGAAGCCGAATATTGTCCTGAAAATTGATCGCCCCAATCGCAGAATATTTGTCCCCCGAAACTTGTACCAGGGGAGCAATTTCCTTGATCAACAAGTAGGCGTAACGGTGGCTTTGAGGGTTTTAACGCTATGCGAATTTTCAGACATAACCACAGCAGTGATAAATCGCTTCGATTTAATGGATTAAGTCCGTCGAGTCTCGGAATTGCGTACATTTGGGGGTGGTCAATGAATATTTGCTCGTCAATTGTTTGGAGAAGAATTTTCCAGCGATACCATGTATATATTTCAGAAAATGCTGCGAAGATCCCCAAATTTGCCCGTTCTGGCAATTCTTTCCAGACATTCCGACGATTAAAAATATCTGAAAAGTGAAATTCTACAGGTCGCATAGTCAGATTTTCAGCAAATCTGTCCAAACAATTTTGAATTTCTCCTCTGATTTCGTCTACAGAGTTGTCTTCGAAAACAACAGCAACATGAGTCCTCCGGGCACCTGTCACGTAGACGGATTCGGTTTGTTCTTCTGGCCCATACGTATCATCTATCGCGATATGCAAATCGGATAGTCCTCAATTTTAAAAAGATATGCTTATGTATTATTCATTACCATTCCAGCCTGCAAGCTGTTCAATATGAAATCCATGAGTATTATGCGCACCTCACCCATCACCGTCGCGCAGCCACCCATTCCTTCAAGGCTTCGTCGATGCGCGATTGCCAGCCGCTGCCGCCGCTTTTGAAAAAGCCAATCACATCTTGTGACAATCGAATAGTGGTGCTTATTTTTGTCGGCTCGTTTTGCGGGCCGCGCGCCTTGCGTAGCTTTGCCGCCAATTCGGGAAACGCCTCGGCAAAGGGGCGCATTTCTGCCATATCGGCTTTGGTTAGTTCCGGATTGTCCATCACAGCCGCGACATCGGCGGGCGCAAAATCAGCTTTTTTCATGATAGCAATTTCCTTTCCTTCGTACTCGCCCTTCGGGCCGAGATGAGCGATATGGCCTCATTGCCCAGCGTCGCGAAGATTACGACGATGATGCCTTTATGTTGCCCAATGGCAGTCCAGCGCCCATTCTTTGCCGGCTTGACCAAGGCCGCCAGAAAAAACTCTGGGCCGATGTCGGCAAAATCGATCCCATGTTTGGCAATATTGGCAAGCCGTTTGGGTTCGTCCCATACAATGATCATATTTATTTGTAGTAACAATTAGATTGAAAGTCAACCAATTTGACCTAAATATTGAACTCGCAAAGGAACCAACCCTCGCACCGTGTGTTATACAATGCTACCGCCCATTTTCCGAAAGCCCACATTATGACATCATCTGCCCAGCGCTATCTGGCTTTCGCCGCAGCCCTGTTCCCCGGCGCTGCATTCGCACAAGTAGCAAGCGATGAGCCGCCGCGTGATAGCGTTACTATCGGCGTTGGCGCGGCGAGCGTTCCGCGATTTGAGGGGGCGTCGGATAACACCATCGTTCCTGCCGCCGCGATCCGGGGGACGGTGTCGGGGATTTCATTTTCGACGGTCGGCACGGGGCTTTATGTCGATCTGGTTCGACCGCGCGCGGCGACGGGCATTGACTTCATCCTTGGCCCGGTTGCGCACGTCACGCTTAATCGCACCAGCCGGAAACGCACGCGTGATCCCCAGATCAATGCGCTTGGCAAGCTTGATGTGGCGGTAGAGCTTGGCGGCGATATTGGTATCAGCCGCACCGGCGTTTTCACCTCCGATTTTGACACGGTCAGTTTTGATGTTGCGGTGACGCATGATGTGACGGGTACGCATGACAGCCTGATCGTCACGCCGACATTTGCCTATGCCACACCGCTCAGCACGAAACTATATGTCGGCGCGTCGGTTTCGGCCAACTATGTTGGAAAGGGTTATGGCCGCACCTATTTCGGCGTTGACGGCGCGCAAAGCCTTGCCAGTGCGCTCCCTGTCTATGATCCTGGCAGCGGCATAAAAGACATCAATTTCGGATTGCTCGGCAATCTGTCGCTTTCGGGCGATTTGCGGCGCGGGCTTTCGCTGTTCGCGCTTGGCAATTATGCGCGCTTGCTTGGCGATTTCGGTCGCTCGCCTGTTGTGCGGGATCGCGGCCAATGGTTTGGCGGTGTTGGACTGGCCTATACATTCTGAACGAATCTGCTTAAGCTTTAGCCATCCCCGGGGAGTCGGTACCGACTGAGAGGGACGGCGCAATTCCGTCCGACC
>JAYTMV010000227.1:0-5058 GCA_043728175.1 Sphingomonadales bacterium | reverse complement strand
GCAAGCCCTGTAAAGAAAATCAACGCAATTGCGCCAATTTTGAAGCGGAATAGCGCGGTAATCGCCGCCGCCGTTAGCCCTAGCGCAAGCCAGTTCATGCTTCTGAGGTCTGGCAGGGACATCTTCAGCAAGCCGAAATTTAGATCCCACTGACGCGCGAAAAGATAGTGAAAGGCAAACCACAGTCCCAGATGAAGGATCACGCCGACCACCGCTGCCGTGATCGCGGCGAGCGCTGATGACAGGGTGGCGTTATGGCGCAGCCGCTCAACATAAGGCGCGCCAACAAATATCCACAGGAAGCACGGCACAAACGTGACCCATGTTGTCAGCAGCCCCGCAAGCACGCCGCCCCATAATGGCGAAAGCTGCCCCGGCTCACGAAAGCCGCCCAGAAACCCGACAAACTGCGTCACCATGATCAACGGGCCGGGTGTCGATTCGGCAAGCCCTAACCCATCAAGCATTTCAGCCGTCGTCAGCCATTGATACTGCTCAACCGCCGCCTGCCCGACATAGGCAAGCACAGCGTATGCGCCGCCAAAGGTAACGACCGCCATCCGACCAAAGAATAAGGCAATTTCACTGAAGCGGTTGTCGGGCCCGAGCAGCGCAACGAGTGTGACAATCGGTGCCAGCCAGAGCAGCAGCAATATGAACGCTGTGCCAAACGTCTTAACACCACCGGGCTGGGCATGAGCCGGGATATCTGCGCCAAGCGCGCTCTCGGCATCGCTGAAACCGCTTGCTTTGCCATGCCCTGCCATAGTGAATGCTGTGCTGCCCATTCGCGCGCTCAGCCAGCCCACCAAACCAGCAAAGGCCACGATGAGTGGAAACGGCGCATTGAATAGAAACAGCGCAAGGAATGCCGCCGCCGCAACAAAGCGCTTTGGCATCGAACCAAGCGCACGACCACCGATCCTGATGACTGCCTGAAAAACAATCGCGACAACCGCAGCTTTGATTCCAAAAAGCATCCCCGCCACAGGCTCAAGCTGGCCGTACAGCACATAGATGAGTGAGAGCGCCATGATCGCGACCGCACCCGGAAGAATGAAAAGCACCCCCGCCGCCAATCCGCCCTTAGTCTTGTGGAGCAGCCAGCCGATATAGGTCGCGAGTTGCTGTGCCTCTGGCCCCGGCAGCAAGGTGCAAAAATTGAGCGCGCTTAGGAAACGCTCCTCGCCAATCCAGCGTTTTTCTTCGACTAAGATACGGTGCATCAGCGCGATCTGACCAGCGGGGCCACCAAAGCTGAAGAGCGCAATGTGAAGCCACACACGTAGCGCACCCGCGAAAGGAATCCCGTGCGCCACGCTGGACTAAATTAGTCTTCGCGCTTTGTTTTGTTATGATTCACATAAAGCAAAGCGGCGGCAATCGCGGCTGATCCAATACCGAGCCCGATGCCAGCCTTGATCAGCTTGCCTTTTTTCGCGTCCGCCGCTTCAGCAGCCTTCTTGGCGTTTGGCGCTTCAAGTTTGCCATCATCTTCGGTCATTACAGTCTCCGCAATCGTCAAGGATTATCCTTGAAGACTCAAATAGGCGCACTGCCACCGAAATTCTACTCCGAAGCCTCAGCAATTTCGGATAAAAGATGACTGTCAAGGATGCGGACATGCCCGTGATCAAGCGCGATAATCCCCGAATCGACCCAAGCGCTTAACTGACGGTTGATATTTTCGCGGCTCATCCCGGCAAAACTGCCAAGTTCGCTCTGGCTGAGCGCAAGCTTTAACCGACCGTCAGTGCTGTTCACAAGCGTAAGCCGCTGCAAAAATCGCGCAAGCCGTGGCCCCGATGAAAAGGCACGATCGCTTTCAATTGTATTGTTGGTTTGGCGAAGGCGGCGCGCAATCTCCTTCATGAAGCGCCATGCCATTGGCGGCTGACGCTCAACAAAGGATGCAAAGGCACCCCGCGTCAGATGGAGATAGCTGCCCTCGCTCAGCGCGATAACCGAGGCGGTGCGATCCCCCCCATCGATCACCGAAATCTCACCAAGGACTGCCCCTGCTTCGGCATAGTCGAGCGTGATTTCACGACCATTTTGCGCGACCATGGTAACTCTGGCATTGCCAGCAAGCAAGATAACCAAGGAATCGCCAACATCGCCCTGCATCATCAGCGTTTGGCCTTTTTTCATCGTGGCCTTGGTTGCAACCGAAAGCAGGTCGTTAAGCTCACCTACCGAGCAGGATGAAAACAATGTTCCCGGCGGTAGCATACCCAGCAATGTGCTTGCGTCCATAATTCCCCCACGCGAAACATCTACCAACCGTGAAATAACGTCCGATCAGATGGGTTAAACTATCTTAAACCATAGTGGGTGAAAAACGACAAGATATTTTGTGCATAAGCGAACGTTCAGCCACTGGCAGGCTATAAACTCATCAATTAAAACATATAAAGCCTACCAGACTTTTACGCGCTCGGCTGGCGGAAGATAAAACTTCTCACCCGGTTTGGCACCAAAGGCCACGTACCAAGCATCGATATTGCGCACGACATAGGGCCGGAAATGTCCGGGCGTGTGCGGGTCAGTTGTCAGCCGCTGCTGAAGATTGGCCTCGCGGTATTTGTTGCGCCACACTTGGCCAAAACCGAGGAAGAAGCGCTGATCACCCGTGTAGCCGTCAATCAAGGGCGCCGCTTTGCCGCCGCGCGAAATCTTATAGGCATCATAAGCAATTGTGACGCCTGCGAGATCAGCCATATTTTCACCAAGCGTCAGCTCACCATTGACCTTTGATCCCGGCAAAGGTTCATAAGCGCCGTATTGTTTCACCACCTTCGCGGTGTAACCTTCGAAGCGCTTCACATCTTCAGCCGTCCACCAATCAGTAAGACGCCCCTGCGGATCGAACTTGCGGCCCTGATCATCGAACAAATGGCTAATTTCATGGCCAATCACAGCGCCAATCCCGCCGTAATTCACCGCAGCATCGGCATTGGGATCAAAGAAAGGTGCCTGCAAAATCGCCGCTGGGAAGGCAATTTCATTCTGAAGCGGGTTGGCATAAGCGTTCACCGTCTGCGGCGTCATGAACCATTCGCTGCGATCAACTGGCTTGCCTACCTTGGCAAGTTGCCGATCATATTCAAATGACTGAACGCGCAGCGCATTGCCAAGCGCATCACCGCGCTCAACCTTGAGCGCTGAATAATCGCGCCATTTTTCAGGGTAGCCAATCTTGGGGACGATGGCCGCCAGCTTTTCGCGCGCCTTCACCTTGGTCTCCGGGGCCATCCATTCAAGTTGGTCAATCCTTTTGCCCATCGCCGCAAGGATGTTTTTGACGAGCGTGTCGGCCTTCGCTTTTGCATCGGGCGGGAAATGTTTGGCGACATACAGCTCACCTACGGCTTCGCCAAGCGCCGCATTGACCACGTCTACGCCTCGTTTCCAGCGTTGCTTGAGCACCGGCGTTCCTGAAAGCACCGGGCCGTTAAATGCAAAATCTTCCTCAACAAACGCTTTGGAAAGATAAGGTGCTGCTGATTTGATCAGATGGAAGGTCAGATAATCCTTCCACAGGTCAACTGGCTCACTTGATACCAGCTTTGCCGAGCCTTCAAGCGCGCTTGGCTGGGTTGCAATCACGGTCTTCATCGAAGAAATACCAAGCGTTTGCAGGTAAAGCGGCCAATCAAAGCCGGGCATTTTCACAGCCAGATCGCCGACCGCGACTGGATTGTAAAGCTTATCAATCTGGCGTGACTGCGCCTGCGTCCAATGCGTCATCGCGATCTTCTTTTCGAGATCATAAATGCGCTGCGCCTTCGCGGCGTGATCAGCAACCCCTGCGAGCTTGAGCATGTTACCAATATGCGTCACATATTTGGTGCGGACGTCAACGAAACGGGGGTTGTTCTCAAGGTAATAGTCGCGGTCGGGAAGGCCGATGCCGCCCTGTCCTAGATAGGCCGCATAAACCGTATTATCCTTGAGATCGAGTTGAACCCCCATCCCAATCGGTGTTGAAATGCCCAAGCGATTGGCAATGCCAAATGCTGCTGCAAGCTGGCTCGGAGTCTGAATGACTTGCACCTGAGCGAGCAATGGGGCCAGTGGCGCAAGGCCCTTTGCCTCGATTGCCGCCTCATCCATGAAGCTTGCGAAATAATCACCAACCTTTTGTCCGCTGCTCCCCGGCGCGTTATTCGCCGCCGCAACCGATTCAATAATTTCGCGCGTCCGTGTGTCGGACAAGTCACGCAAAATCCCAAAGCCACCGTGTGAGGATTTGTCAGCAGGAATTTCAGTCTTCGCCGCCCAAGTGCCATTGGCAAATGCGAAGAAATCGTCGCCGGGCTTCACCGCTTTATTCATGCCGTCGGTATCCATGCCGAAGGTACCGAACACTGGCTTGGCGGTTGCTTTGCCAGCCGCAGCGGTTTTGGCCATTGCTGGTTTTGCGGTTGCAGCTTTTTTGATTTCCTTAGCCGCAGCAGGCACCGTGAGGGCGGCTGAAGCCAGCGCAATCAAAGCGGCGCTGGCGAACAAACGAATATTCATGACGATCATCTCCTTATTGTTGAGAGCGTCTTTAGCGATGTTCACCCGCTGCCCGCAAGCACCGTGCGCAGCGTTGGTCGATCCGAATTCAGCGTCTATCGAAATCAAATGCCGCTAACGGACACACCAATAGAGCCGGCCTTCGGCGTCGCTGTTCACCATTCCCGTCGCGCCAACCGCTTCCGCATTGGGATCAAGCAAACGGCCAAGGCTTATGGTGTCGTCCGCATCAACCCGTGCGAGCAGACGCGCACCTTCGGGTGTTCGCCCAATAACAGTGCCAAAGCGGGCGCTGCCATCGCGGCGGTAAAAAACTGTGAAAGTCTCGATTGTTGCTGGGCCATCATACTGCTCGATAACGGCCGGAACCGCGTCACGCAGCGCCGCAGCGTCAGCATTATAATCAAATGGCGAGGGGAATTGCGCACCCACAATCGGCGACGCTGAAATCACAATTGCATGGTTGTGCGTGGCATAACCCCCGTTAGCAAAGAGCAAAGCGGTGCCGCGTTCCTGACGCAGCGTATCCACCAT
>JAYTMV010000226.1:0-11573 GCA_043728175.1 Sphingomonadales bacterium | reverse complement strand
TGCCGTTCGCTCAAGCTTGAATGCGTTGTCGAAGGCATTGAAACGCTGGGTCAGGTCGAAATCTTGCGCGGCCTTGGCTGCCGATTTATGCAAGGCTATCATTTTGCCCGGCCGATGACGGCGGAAAAACTGCGGCATCATATTACGGATAACAATCGCGTGAAACGGTTCGCCGCCTGAAATTTCGCTATGCCAAGGGGCGGTATGGGCGTTAATGCCGTAAAGTGATCGAAACAGAAGTTCTTGTTGAAACAGGCTGGCCTGGCGGCTGTGACTGGTCAGCGCTCGGTAGCGCAGCGGTGCGGTGCGCTATCGCCAACACGCCCCATGCGGGCCTGATCGCAAGTGATGTGACCGCCGAAGTCTCGATCAAATTTACCAGCGATGATGAGGTTCAGGCGCTCAACCGCGCGTATCGCGGCAAGGACAAGCCAACCAATGTTCTTTCTTTTCCGATGATCGCTGCTGACCTGATTGTCGCGATTTCAAACACTGATGACGGAGAGGTGCTGCTCGGCGATATCGTCCTTGCCTACGGTGTCTGCTCGGCTGAGGCGGAGGTGCGCGAAATCACCGTTGAAGCGCACGCGACACATCTCATTGTCCACGGGACGCTTCATCTGCTAGGTTATGATCATGTTGATGATGCCGAAGCGAATGCCATGGAAGCGCTTGAACAGTGTGTCATGGCTGCGCTAGGCCTCCACAACCCGTATGAAGCGATAGAGGACTAATCTTTTTCAATGCCTGATGATAGCAGTAGTAACAGCGGCGGCCGAATATGGCAGGGGCTTCGCGGGCTTTTATTCGGTGAGCGTGATGCCTCGCTCCGCGATCAGATTGAAGACGCGATTGATGATCATGAGGAGGACGGCCCCTCCGAAAAAAAAGGCGATTTGTCGAGCGTCGAGCGGCAGATGCTGCGCAACCTCCTTCACTTTGGCGAACGGACGGCGGGCGATGTTGCTGTCCCTCGTAGTGACATCATCGCGGTGCCCGAAACCATCGGTTTTGCCGAACTCGTGCGCGCGCTCGCCGAGGCGGAGCATAGCCGCCTGCCAGTCTACCGTGATAGCCTCGATACTGTTATCGGCATGATTCACATCAAGGATGTGTTCCGTATTTTGGCGAGCGGCGAAGAACCACCCGCAACAATCGCCGATATGGTCCGCCAGCCGCGTTATGTGCCGCAATCAATGGGTGTGCTTGATCTGCTTGCTGATATGCGCGCAAGCCAAACGCATCTCGCGGTTGTCCTTGATGAATATTCGGGCACTGACGGCCTGATTACCATTGAGGATCTGGTTGAAGAAATCGTCGGCGATATTGAGGATGAGCATGATGATGCACCGGCACCAATGTTGATCAGCCTTGAAGGCGGGATGTGGGACGCAGACGCCCGCGCCGAACTTGAGGATGTCGCCGAACTGATCGACCCGCGCTTGGCGCAAGTTGACGGCGATGTTGATACGCTTGGCGGTCTTGCCTTCGTTCTTGCAGGCCATGTCCCGCAGGTTGGTGAAATCGTCGTTCATGAAAGCGGCTGGCGGATCGAAGTGACCGAGGGTGACGCACGGCGCGCGGTGCGGCTGCGCTTGCACCCGGCGGCTGGCGATGCCATATTAGAGATCGCCTGATAAGCGCCAACATCACCATTTGAACATCTGGAACCATTATGAGTAAGCGCGCGCATTTTCGCAATTTCGTCATCATCTTGCTTGTCGCGGCGGGGGCTGGATATTGGTATCTATCGACGCCCGATAAGGCGACGGTTGAATTATCCAAACTCACTGGCCCCGGCCCTGAACTGGTTGGCCAACGGCCCGAAGCGTTTCCGACGATCAAGATTGCTGAAATTATTGGCTGGAAAGGCGGGGCTGTTCCTACAGCGGCTCCGGGACTGAAGGTCAATGCGTTCGCAGGCGATCTCGATCATCCGCGTTGGCTGTATCTGCTGCCCAACGGCGATGTCCTCGTTGCCGAAAGCTCAGCGCCAGAGCGCCCAATTAGCGGCATTCAGGATTGGGTGGCGCGCAACTTGATCATGAAGGCAGGCGGCGCAAATCCATCGGCTGACCGGATTACGCTGCTGCGCGACACGAATGCTGATGGCGTTGCCGATCAACGCTCGGTGCTGCTCGCGGGTCTCAAATCGCCGTTCGGGATGGCGCTCAAGGGCGACACGCTGTTGGTTGCAAACACTGACGCTGTACTGGCATTCCCGTTCAAGGTGGGCGAAACCAAAATTAGTGCGAAGGGGCAAAAACTGTTTGATTTGCCCGCAGGCACCCCCAACAATCACTGGGCACGCAACCTGATCCTCGATCCATCGGGAGAGTCGCTTTATGTCACGATCGGATCAAACAGCAATATTGCTGAAAATGGCATGGAGACTGAAAAGGATCGTGCGCAAATCAAGCAATATGATTTCAAGACCAAGAAGATGATCTCTTTCGCTTACGGCCTGCGCAATCCCAATGGCATGGCGTTCAACCCGATCTCGAAGACGCTTTGGGCGGTTGTGAATGAGCGTGATATGCTCGGCAGCGATGGCCCGCCCGACTATCTGACGACGGTTGATTTCGGCACCTTTTACGGCTGGCCCTTCACCTATTGGGGCGGGATTGAGGATCAGCGGGTGCCGCAGGTGCGGCCCGACCTCAAGCAATATACCAAGCGGCCCAATTACGCGCTTGGGCCGCACACCGCGCCGCTTGGTTTAACGTTTAGCGAGGGCGCGTCACTTGGAAGCAATTTCGCGAGTGGCGCGTTCGTTGGCCTGCACGGATCATGGAACCGCTATCCGGCGTCTGGTTACAGCGTCGTCTACATTCCATTTAACGAACGCGGCTATCCTACGGGCGCGAAGCCAGTTGATGTGCTCACGGGTTTCCTCACCAAAGCGGGTGATGCGCAGGGCCGCCCGGTCGGCGTAATTTTCGACAAAGCAGGCGGGCTGCTCGTGGCGGATGATGCAGGCAATGTCGTGTGGCGGGTGACGGCCAAAGCTGCGCCTACCAAGACCGCGCAGCGATAAGCTTTTGTTAGGCAGTTCCGTGCGATATTGTCGCACATCATGGCGCAAGCTGATCCTCTCCAGCGGATAAAGTCTGCCGCGCATCGCTCCGAAGGGCCGATTTCGGTTGAGACGCAGCGTCAGCGCCATTTTGCCGCGCTTGATCTTGAGCTTGGCCTTGACCCCGAAACCAAACGCCGCCGCGAACGTGCCGCGCGACCAAGCAGGCTGCCAAGTCTGACGCGTATCATCGGCTATCTGATGCTTTTTACCCTGTTTTTGACCGCCGCAATGGCCATCCGATTATGGTATGATGGGACGCTGACCCGCTTTATAGTGGCACATATCCCCAAAGCACCCAGCGAAACCGGCTGGATGCTGCGCCGCGATGCAGCCCTTCCTGATGCTACGCCCGATGCTAAAGAAGCAACCGAACCCCTGCAAAGCTTTGTCGAGCCCTTACCCCTGCCACCGCCTCCACCCCCTCAGGCCGAGGCATCGGAGGAGGGTGATGAGGGCGCTGTCGATGAGGAATGATGAACAAACAACCGGGGGCACCGTATTCGGTGTCCCCTATGCGCGCTTGTGGGGACACCCAATAGGGTCACAACTGATCGTCGCCCCGGCGGAGGCCGGGGCTTGGCTTTTCCTTCGCCGCACCACATTCAGAGTTTTGCGAAACTCTTCGCGGCCTTATTTCCTTCGCGTACTTCGCGTGAAACATGCGGTGTTAGGTTCACGCGAAGTACGCGA
The DNA here is from genome assembly GCA_043728175.1 of Sphingomonadales bacterium. Taxonomy (GTDB): domain Bacteria; phylum Pseudomonadota; class Alphaproteobacteria; order Sphingomonadales; family Sphingomonadaceae; genus Aquisediminimonas. The sequence continues at coordinate 7,804 of JAYTMV010000226.1, read as the reverse complement.
AGGTAAGAAGAGCGCGAAGGGACTCCGCTACCTCATTGCAGAGAGGCTGGAAGAAGCCCAGCCCCGTGTCAGCGACCCGCCGGGAGCCGGGGCGACGATGACTTTATGTCGGTTATCTATGGCGACGGTCTGCTCCCCGCACGACGCAAAACTCCTCGAAAGCCAACAAAACCACAGCAGCCTTGCAACGCGGAAATACGGAATAGGAAATTGCCTCTTTACACGTTGTTCATTTTATGTTCCAATGTATAAATGACAGACGAATCATCCGCTCCTAACGCGCTCGCTCTCACCCCTTCGCGTCAGGGGGGTGGCTGGAGTGTCGAGCGGCAGCGGGCTTTTCTTGAAATGCTGGCGCAGTGCGGCCTTGTTGAACGCGCGGCGGGGCTGGTCGGCATGACGCGGCAATCCGCCTATGCCTTTCGTCAGACCACGGCAGGCCGGGCCTTTGATCTTGCATGGGATGCGGCCTTGCTGCTGGCGCGGCAACGGCTGATCGATGAAAGCTTTGAACTGGCCTTTGAAGGCTCGGTCGAGCGGATTTACCGCGATGGCAAGCTGGTGCAGGAAAAGCGCAAACGCGACCCCAAAATGTTGCTCGCGACAATCGAGCGGCTGGGCAGCAAGGCAGCACTTGGTTCGGCCCCGGTGCGGGCCGTGGCGCAAGAATTTTCGGCGTTTCTCGATGCGATGGACGGGGACGCGAACAGAGAAGGGGGCGGCACTGGCGATTTTATGGAATGTCGCGCTGATTGGGGTGATGCGCTGCAAAAACGCTATCTCAAGGACAGCAGTGCCCTGCTCCGCCGCGCCGCACAAAGTGGGACTCTGGGCACATCCGCTACTGCGCCCCGGCTGGAGGACAGGCGATCAAGCTGAACGGAATCGCCAAAAAGCCGATTCGGTGTCAAAACTGTCAAAAGTCAAAGCGGCAACCATAGCGCACCCGCCCCTGATGTTTTAACAAGTTATGAGTAACGAGTCTCATGCCTGTCCGGGGGAACCACCATGACCACACTTATCCGCGAAGCCGACCTGATCGAAAGCGTCGCCGACGCGCTTCAGTTTATCAGCTACTATCACCCGATGGATTATATCCGTGCTCTGGGCGTCGCTTATAAGGCAGAACAAGGCCCAGCCGCAAAGGACGCAATAGCCCAAATCCTCACCAACAGCCGAATGTGTGCCGAGGGGCATCGACCGATTTGTCAGGATACTGGCATTGTCACCGTCTTCATCAAATGGGGGCAGGGGTGTGTACTCGATTCACAGCGCAGCCTACAGGATGTGGTCGATGAGGGCGTGCGCCGGGCTTACCTTCTCCCCGAAAACCGGCTCCGCGCGTCAATCGTGGCTGACCCTGCGTTCGGGCGCCAGAATACCAAGGATAACACGCCCTGCGTCCTCAATGTCGAAATGGTGCCCGGCCACCATATTGACGTTCAAGTCGCGGCGAAGGGCGGTGGCTCTGAAAACAAATCGAAGTTCAAGATGCTCAATCCGTCCGATTCCATCGTTGATTGGGTGCTTGAGATGCTCCCGCAAATGGGCGCTGGCTGGTGCCCGCCGGGGATGCTTGGCATCGGCATTGGCGGCACGGCGGAAAAGGCGATGACTATGGCGAAGGAATCGCTGATGGGCGATATTGATATGGCGCAACTCAAAGAGCGCGGCGCGGTCACCGACATTGAAAAACTCCGCATCGAGATTTTTGACAAGGTCAATGCGCTTGGCATCGGCGCGCAAGGGCTGGGCGGGCTTTCGACGATCCTTGATGTGAAGATCATTGATTACCCGACCCATGCCGCGTCCAAACCCGTCGCGATGATCCCCAATTGTGCCGCGACCCGCCATGCGCATTTCCACCTTGATGGCAGCGGCCCCGCCTATCTTGAGCCGCCAAAATTGAGCGATTGGCCCGATGTCAATTGGACGCCGGACAAGGCGGCAATTCCAGTTGATCTTGATACGCTGACGCCTGAAATCGTCGCAAGCTGGAAACCGGGGGATCGTCTTCTGCTGAACGGCAAGATGCTCACCGGGCGCGATGCTGCGCATAAACGGATTGCCGATATGCTGGCGAAGGACGAGGAATTGCCCGTCAGCTTCAAAGGCCGCGTGATCTATTATGTCGGCCCGGTTGATCCGGTGCGCGATGAAGTCGTCGGCCCCGCTGGCCCAACAACGGCAACGCGGATGGATAAATTCACTGAAATGATGCTCGAACAAGGGCTGCTCAGCATGGTCGGCAAAGCCGAGCGCGGGCCAGTCGCGATTGAGGCGATCAAGAAGCACAAGAGCGCGTATCTGATGGCGGTCGGTGGTGCGGCCTATCTCGTCAGCCGCGCAATCAAGGCAAGCACAGTTGTCGGCTTCGAAGATTTGGGGATGGAGGCGATCTACGAATTTACCGTGCAGGATATGCCCGTAACTGTCGCCGTCGATGCCAGCGGCGAAAGCGTGCATAATACAGGGCCGCTGGTGTGGCGGGAAAAGATACGGAAAGAGCGGTTGTTGGAGGGGGTGTGATCGAAGCAGTTATCCCCACCTTCAACATTCGCCATAGCTTGTGGATCAGTCTGTGGGCTTTTATGTGGTTGATCCACCTGACGATAAGGATGTGGATCAATGACCCGGATTGCCAAACTTTATGAGCAGCTACTGTCTGGTCGTCCAATCAGTTTTGCTGAATTGGAACGGTTGGCGATAGCGTTCGGATTTTCCCATGATCGCACCAAAGGCAGCCACAAGATTTATAAGCATCCAGACTTTGGTCAGCGGCTTAACATTCAACCAAAAGGAAAATATGCAAAGCCCTATCAAGTGCGTCAATTTTTAGATATCATTGAGGAACAAGGGCTTTCGCTGGAAGATTGAATCATGACCCCACGTTATCACATCAACCTATTTTGGTCGAAAGAGGATGATTGCTGGATCGCCGATGTGCCTGATCTGAAATATTGCAGCGCGCACGGAGATACCGCTGCTGAAGCGCTTGACGAAGTAGGGGTTGCGATTGAGCTGTTCCTTGAAAGCCTCGCCGATCACGGTGATCCAATCCCCGTGCCGCGCTATCGTCCGGCGATCTATGCAATGAGAACAGCGCAAGCGGCGTAATAGTGCGCACAACGCTCCTCGCCGCTGCCCTCCTCGCATCCCCCGCCCATGCTGAAGTGAAATCCGTAACCGACGCCGGGTTTGAGGTTTCGCGCATGCTCACCATCAACGCCAGCCCTGCGCAGGTTTACCGCGTACTCGGGGTGCCTTCGCGGTGGTGGAGCAAGGCGCACACTTATTCGGGCGATGCGCGCAATCTGTCGATCGTACTGCGTGCCGGCGGCTGTTTTTGTGAAAAAATTCCGGCTGGCGGCGGCACGGTAGAACATGCCCGTGTCGTTTATGCGCAGCCGGGCAAACTGCTGCGAGTGCAGGGCAGCTTCGGCCCGCTCCAATCCGAAGGGGTGACGGGGACGTTGACATGGGCGCTGAAAGCCGTTGCTGGTGGCACCGAAGTGACGCAAAATTATGTTGTTGGCGGCTATATCCGCGGCGGGGCGCGCGGTTTTGCAGCGCCAGTCGATCAAGTGCTTGGCGAACAGTTAAGCGGCCTCAAGGCCTATTTGGAGCGCTAAATCTCCAACCGACCATGCGACATTTTGGGGAGTACATGGCGCGCGAACAGATCGCATTCGGCGGCGTGGGGGTAGCCTGACAGGATGAAGGCTTCGATCCCTTCAGCCTCATAGGCGCGCAGTTTGGCAAGCACTTGATCAGGGTCGCCAACGATTGCTGCGCCGCAGCCTGATCTTGCGCGGCCAATGCCCGTCCAGAGGTTTGCCTCGGCATAGCCATCGTCGCTCGCGCCTTCGCGCAGCGCTGCTTGCGCGGCAACGCCGGCTGATTGGCTGTCAAGTGATTTGGCGCGGATCGCCGCACCTGTGTCGGCATCAAGACGCGACAGGAGGCGTGTGGCGGCGGTGCGTGCTTCGCTCTCGCTTTCGCGGACGATCACATGCGCGCGGTAGCCAAATTTGAGTGTGCGACCGTAAGCGGCGGCGCGCGCGGTCATGTCTGCGATGATGCTGCGGACGGTTTCCATCGTGTCGGGCCACATCAAGAATACGTCGCAGCCTTGCGCGGCGGCATCGCGCGCGGCGGGGCTGAGGCCGCCAAAATAGAGCGGCGGGCATTTGCCGCTCACCGTCTTGACGCGCGGCGGATCGACCTTGATCTGGTAATGCGCGCCCTGATGATCGAGCGCCTCACCGTTCAGCAATGTCTTGAGGATTTTCATCGCCTCAACCGTGCGAGCATAGCGTGGTTCGCTCGCCATCGTTTCCCCGGGCAGGTCGGATGAGATGATGTTGATTGTCATTCGTCCACCACTGATCTGATCAAGCGTCGCGATTTGGCGCGCGAGTTGCGGTGGCCAGCTTTCGCCGATCCGCACCGCCATCAGCAAACGGATGCGCGTGGTGAGCGCCGCAATCGCGGCGGCAAAGGCTGTCGTGTCCATCCCCAGCGCATAGCCCGAGGGGAGCAGGATATTGTCAAACCCGCCCTTTTCCGCCGCCATCACGATATTGCGGCAATGCGCCCAGCTTGACGCAAGCATTGGGTCAGGCTGCCCCAGAAACTCATAATCATCATCGCAGAGCGCGGAAAACCAGCTTACTTCAGATGTCATGGCAGTGGCTCCTGTCTTGATGCGGTGAGGACTTTGTACCAATCAGTGCGGCTCCACCGCACCTTGTAAGCGTCGGCAGCTTCGGCGATGCGTGCGGGTTGCTGCGAGCCGATGATGGGGATGATGCCCGCCGGATGCGCCATGAGCCAGCTATAGGCGGCGGCTGTGCGCGATACGCTGTGCGCCGCCGCGACGCTATCAAGCGCCTCAGCGACATCAAGCTCGCGCTTGGTCGTCGGGTGCGCGATCCGCCCTTGGCCAAGCGGCGACCAAGCGAGGACGGCAGCGCCGAGCTGCATCGCTTGATCAAGCAGGCCGTTCTCAATCGGATCAATTGCGAGTGCGGAAATTTCGGGCTGGGTCGTCGCCAGCGGGATTGAGAGGAAGTGGTGGAGGCTCTCAATCTGTGCCGCTGTGAAATTCGATACGCCAAGCGCCCCGACTTTCCCGCTGGTCACCATGTTTTCCAGAGTTCGCGCCAACTCCTGCGGATGGGTCAGCACATCGGGGCGGTGCACCTGCCACAAATCGATATGATCAACGCCGAGCCGGGTGAGCGAGACATCAAGCGCTGACGTCAGATAATCGCGACTTTGATCATAGGGCAGCGGCGGCATGATCCCGCCCTTGGTTGCCAGCACCATTTTCTCGCGCAAATGTGGCGCGGCCTTGAATACCTTACCAAGCAGCACCTCGGCGTCGCCGAACCCACCGCTGCCATCGAATCCGTAAATATCGGCGGTATCGAATAGCGTGATCCCAGAGGCGAACGCAGCTTCAACCAAGCCTTGCGCCGCGCCAACATCATCGCCGATAAAGCGCCACATCCCCCATGCCAGACTGCTAACGACCTTCCCCCCCGGCCCAAGAGTGCGCGTAGGGGAGGGGGCGGGGAGAAGCGACATGAAACCTCATTGGGGCAGGAGTGACAACGTTGTCTTATTCTGCCCCAAGCAAGGGGGGTGGGTCAAGCGCTGGCTGCGTCGGTCTTAGTTGTTGCCGCCGATCAAGTCACCAAACTGGCCAAGGACTGACCCTTCACCGCGATTTGATCCGCCCCGGCTGCCCGCCGCTGCCAGCATCCGCCCGGCGAGGCGTGAGAATGGGAGCGACTGAATCCAGACCTTCCCCGGGCCAGTAAGCTGAGCAAAGAACATGCCCTCTCCGCCAAAAATCATGCTTTTGACACTGCCTGCCGAAATCAGGTCGAAATCAACGCTTGGCGTGTAAGCCGCGAGGCAGCCGGTATCGACGTGAAGGATTTCGCCCGCGCGAAGCTCACGCTCAACCACGGTGCCGCCCATTTGCACGAACACCCAGCCGTCGCCCTCAAGCTTTTGCATGATGAAGCCTTCGCCACCGAATAGCCCCGTCATCATTTTGCGTTGAAACTGAATACCAATTGACACGCCCTTTGCGGCGGCAAGAAAGCTGTCCTTCTGGCAAATGAGTGTCCCGCCAAAATCGGAAAGCTTAAGCGGCAGGATCGCGCCCGGCGTGGGTGAAGCAAAGGCGACGCGCGCCTTGCCAGAGCCATTGTGGGTGAAAACCGTGGTGAACAGGCTCTCGCCCGTGACCAGCCGTTTGCCAGCGCCAAGCAGTTTGCCCATGAAGCCGCCGCCGCTATCGCCGCTGCCATCGCCAAAGACTGTGGCCATGCCAACGCTCGCATCCTTCCAAACCAGCGCGCCCGCCTCGGCAACTGCGCTTTCGCCGGGATCAAGCTCAATCTCAACAAATTGAAGCTCCTGTCCTTTGATTTCAAAATCAATATCATCGGCGGCACTTGCGCTGCGGCTATGCTGCCACGGGCTTAATGGGGGCATGGGTCTGGCTCCTGTTAATTAAGTTATAATATTAGATATTGGATTGGCAGCGCTTAGCGTCAACCCCCAACCCGCCCCGTGCTCCCCCGCACCACAAGTTCATGTTGTAGCCGCCGATGCACCACGCCGGCCTCTTCCGAAAACAACAACCCCGCCGCTGAATAGGCCAAATCGCGCGTTGGTTGCCGGATCGTCGTCAGCGGCGGCCAGACTGCGCTCGCGAGTTCAGTATCGTCGAAACCTGCGACTGAGAGCGCACCGGGCACCACGATATCGCGGCGGTGCGCCACTGCCAGAACCCCTGCGGCCATATCGTCATTGCTCGCAAAAATCGCAGTGGGTGGTTCAGGGAGGTCGAGCAGCAGCTCCGCTGCCGCTGCGCCGCTCGCGAAGTCAAACTGGCCGGGACGGACGAGGCTGGGTTCAAAGCTGATCCCGGCGCGGTCAAGCGCTCGGCGGTAACCGAACAGCCGCTGGTCACTCGCCATGTGATTGGGGTGGCCGATGATGAAGCCGATCCGCCTGTGGCCGTGGTTGATCAGGTGTGTCGTCATATCGTCCGCCGCCTGAACATCATCCATGAACACAGAGGATGTCATCGCATGATTGGTGCCCGGAGAAATCCGCACGAAGGGGATGCCGCGTCGTTCAAGTTCAGCCAGAACTTCAGGCGCATCTGTGACTGGCGAAGAGAGTATAATGCCATCCACATGCGTTTCATCGATCAGTCCGCCGACTTCTGCGGCAAGCGTTGGCGAGCCGACATCGGCAGGCTGGGCGAGCATCCGCACGCCCTGTTCGCGGCACTGCGCCCACACGCCCTCCTGAATCTGGTGGATGTAGAAGGGCGAGTGATTGTCATAAATCAGCGCAATCTGGAAACTCCGCCGCCCCGCGAGCGACCGCGCTGCAAGGCTCGGGCTGAATTTGAGCGCGGCCATGGCTGCGTCCACCTTGGCTCGGGTAGCATCGCGGACATATTTCTCTTTGTTGAGGACGCGTGAGACGGTCTTGATCGAAACGCCTGCTAGTTTCGAAACATCCTTGATCGTTGCGCGTGATGCCATCTGTTGTCCCCGTGTCACACTCCCGCTCTAATCGCCTGCGGCCTGTGAGTAAAATCACAAATGGGGCTTGCTCTTGCCCGTGATATTATGACAAAAGCAATTTCAGACATCGTTGTCATAAAACGGGTGGACGGTTTGGAGCAGGCGATACGATACGGGCTGGTTGGCACTGGCATGATGGGTGTGGAGCATATCCAGAACCTTGCGATCACGCCGGGGGCTGA
>JAYTMV010000225.1:0-5574 GCA_043728175.1 Sphingomonadales bacterium | reverse complement strand
GACAGCCGCGAGTGCCGGTCGGCTGCGCGTGACGAAGCCATTATATTGATGAAGCATCGCATTGTCAGCGGCGCGGCACCGTAGCGCGCTTACCATCAGCATCGTTTCAAGATCACGGATTTTTGCTGCTGACACGGCGGCATCGCTCCAACATGCAGCCTGCGCTGAAGTTACCGAAAGCGCACCCAATGTGAGCGCTGTAATGATACGCTTAAATCCGTTCCCCATAGCCATTCCCTTCACCCTTATCCCTGTGGTAAGGGTCACATAAGTTATTGAGCTAACGGTAAATTTTGCTGGTTTCTCGCCCGTAAACCAAATAATTATTCTGCGCGCTCCACGCAAAAAGGCCGGAGCAAAATATGCCCCGACCTTTGATGTGCGGAAATTCGGCAATGCCGTTATTTGTTGACTGCAACCTGCTGCATCGCAACTGCGCGCGGGGCCGCAATTCGGTTTGAGCAGCGCTGACCAACGAGCGTTGGCGATGCCCCTGCTTCATCAGCAAGGCGCGCCATGACAGCAAACGAGCCACCCTCAGCATTCGCCGCATTCACGAAGGCAGCAAAATCGTTGCAACCAAGCCCGGACACGCCGGGGCCATAGCTGGTGGTGATTGATGCCAGAAACGTGTTGTACGCACTGAACGATCCAACGAGGCCATTGTCGGCAGAGAAATGCGCACGCACTACTTTATTGGCCTCGGCAAAGGCAGGGCGGCTGAGCGTGACGAAGCTGGTGTAAGCAGCCTTAATCTCGGGCGTTTCTTTGCCACAGCGTAGCGCAGCCGAACGCAGCATCGCTTCAAAATCGCGCACTTTGGCCGCCGAAACTGAAGCAGGGCTCCAGCACGCAGCATTCGCCGATGTGACGGTAAGCGCTGCCAGCGCAGCGGTTGCAATAAGTTTCCCAATCATCTTCGTCATGTCCCAAAGCCTTTTCGCTTCACAATGTCATATTGGTTTAGCGGGCCTGTGTCTGCGAATGGTAAGTGGATAGGGTGGACGCGAAATTAACGCTATTTTGCCTTGGAAAACCGCCACCGCAAAAATCAGGCGTGGCCGCTTTCATTCGCCAAAAGGCGCGAATCAATCCCTTGACGCGCGAAGGCAAGCGGCCATTTCTGATCAACCGGAGTGTCAAATAGCAAAAGATCATCGCCGTCTGCCATATGCCAGCCGTGGCGCTGCATCTCGCCGTCAAGCTGCCCCGCACCCCAACCTGCATAGCCAAGTGACACGAGCCAGCGGCGCGGCCCTTGCGGTGTACCGATTACGCGCAGCACATCAATCGTGCCCGTCATCCCCCAACGACCTGCGACATCAACCGTCCCCTGCCCGCCCCAATCAAGCGAATGAAGAACAAACCCGCGCTGTGGCTCAACCGGGCCACCATGATAAACGGGCGCATCGGGCATATGATCGGTTGGCACATCAAATTGCTTGAGGAGGCTGTGCAACCCGATTTGCGGGACAATATGGCCAATCCCAATCCCGAGCGCGCCCTGTTCATCATGTGAACAAATCGCAATAACAGAACGCTCAAATCGCGGATCACCGATGCCCGGCATCGCCAGCAGAAGTTTACCTGAAAAGAATCGCGGTTCATCCATCGCTATGACCATAATCGAGAGTGTCCGCCGCTTCTACCCTTGCAATCATTCAGCCAAGCCCCGACATGAGCGATATCATTCACCCCAACATAATTATTAAACAAAAGGATGTTTTATGACCATTTCTGTTGGCGATACCCTGCCCGCTGCCACATTCACTGAAATGACCGCCGAGGGGCCGCGCCCAGTGGCTTCACCCGAATATTTCGCGGGTCGCCGGGTTGCGCTGTTTTCAGTGCCGGGTGCGTTCACACCCACTTGTTCGGCCAAGCATCTGCCCGGTTTTGTTGAACATGCCGACGCGATCAAGGCCAAGGGTGTTGATGAAATTGCTTGCACCGCAGTCAATGATGCCTTCGTCATGGGCGCATGGGGCAAGGCAAATGGCGTTGAGGGCAAGGTTACGATGCTCGCTGACGGCAACGGCGATTTCGTCAAAGCCATCGGCCTTGAAATGGACGGCAGCAAATTCGGCATGGGTGGGCGTGGCCAGCGTTTCGCGATGATCGTGAAGGACGGCGTTGTTGAACATCTCTTCGTCGAAGGGCCGGGCGAATACCGCGTCAGTGCGGCGGATTATATGCTTGCACAGCTTTAGGCGCTGCTAACCTCTTGATAACCTGTGCCGACTAGATTATTTACATTAGTGTCAGCACAATTTATTTCTGGAGTCCCTTAAAATGGCCACCCCTACCCCGCTTGCGACAAGTTATGAAGCCAATCCGCATTGGCTCCACCCGCAAGCGGGACAGCGCGATATCAATCATATTCCGGGCAAGGATGGCTGGCCGGTAATCGGCACCACGCTTGAGCAGCTTAAAGACCCGCACGCCTTCACCAAAAAGATGTTCGCGCTCCACGGCCCGGTTTACCGCGCCAACAGCTTTGGCGGGCGGTTCGTTGCGCTGCTCGGCCCGGAAGCGAATGAGCTTGTCATGTTTGATCGTGACAAGCTGTTTTCGTCGGAGCAAGGCTGGGGGCCAGTCCTCAACCTGCTGTTCCCCGGCGGGCTGATGCTGATGGATTTTGACAAGCACCGCGTTCACCGCAAGACGCTGTCAGTCGCGTTCAAGCCTGAGCCGATGAAGCTTTATGCTGACTCGCTCAATCAAGGGGTTTCGCGCCGGGTAACCGAATGGGCGGGCAAGCCGATCCAGTTTTACCCTGCAATCAAGCAACTTACGCTTGATCTTGCCGCTGTGTCCTTTCTCGGCATCCCGTGGGGGCCAGAGGCTGACAAGATCAACAAAGCCTTCGTTGATATGGTTCAGGCCTCAATCGGTGTTGTCCGTGTTCCGCTTCCCGGCACCGCGATGGGGCGCGGTGTTGCTGGTCGTAATTTCCTGCTCGAATATTTTGGCAAGGAAGTGCCAAAGCGCCGCGCGGGCGACGCGCAGGATATGTTCAGCCAATTCTGCCGCGCGACCAATGATGAGGGTGAGCTGCTTAGCAATGCCGAGATCATTGATCACATGAATTTCCTGATGATGGCGGCGCATGACACGATCACTTCGTCCGCCACATCAATGGTGATGCTGCTCGCCAAAAACCCCGAATGGCAGGATAAACTCCGCGAGGAAATGCTTGGACTGGGTGTTAACGGCGATGATCTGCCTTATGAGCGGATCAATGATCTCGTCCTGACTGACTATGCGTTCAAGGAAAGCCTGCGGATGATGGCACCCGTGCCGTCAATCCCGCGCCGCGCGGTGCGCGCGTTCAGCTTTGGCGGATATGACTTCCCTGCTGGCACGCATGTCGGCGTCAATCCTGCCTTCACTCATTTTATGCCAGAGCATTGGCCCGAACCCGAAAAATTCGATCCAATGCGTTTCGAGCCTGAACAAGTGCGCGCGCGACATAAATATGCGTGGGTGCCATTCGGCGGCGGCGCGCATATGTGCCTTGGCCTCCACTTTGCCTACATGCAAACCAAAATCCTAATGTGGCATATGCTGCGCACGCACAGGATTGAAATGCCGCAGGGTAGCGGTGATAAGTGGCAGGCGTGGCCGATCCCCAAACCAAAAGACGGCCTGCCCGTGCGGTTGGTTCCGCTTGATCAGGCTTGACATGGCGACGCATTACTGTATTATTAAGACAATACAGTAAGGAGCTTTCACACATGCGCCAGTTGATTATTCTCTCTTTTGTCGCATTTGCGCTTGCCGCCTGCGGATCAAGCAGTGATGACGCTACACCCGGCACTGACATCAGCATTGATGCGACCACTGATGAAGGCAATCCGGTAAAGGCCAGTTCTGACGGCAAAACTGGCGAAATCGCCATCGATGTTCCTGGCTTTAAGGCGAATATCGCGATGCCGAAGATCAAGCTTGATGCTGATAATTTCGATATTGACGGGGTAAAGCTATACCCCGGATCAAAGGTCATCTCAATGAAAGTTGACCAGATTACGCGCACCGCAGGCAGCGCGGGCGACAACAATGGTACTGTGCGGATTAGCTTTGACGCACCTGCCACGCCCGATGTTGTCAAAGCGTGGTTCTCCGAAAAGCTGACAGGAAATGACAAGTTCACGGTCAACCCAACCGCGAACGGCTTTGCAGGTACAAACAAAGACGGCGATCCGTTCACGCTCGATTTGCGGCCCGGCGTCACTGGGCACACCACAGGTTCGATGATCATTTCAGCCAGTTGAACCGCCAAACGCGCTGAATCGAAGGCGTTAACCCTGTTCAGCCATCCTCTGCTAAGCTTTACACGGTAGTAACCACGGTCAAATGTAAGGGACTGTGTGATGATCCGTGCTTCTATGATTGCGACCTTATCAGCGGCGCTGCTGCTTTCAGGCTGTGGTGACAAGGCGAGCGATAAGGCTGAGCTTGACAAGATTGATGCCAAACTAGGTGGTAAAACGGGTGCTGATCCAGCACTTTCGGCAGCTCTTGAAGACCAGATCATGGTTGATCCCGCGCTTGCCTCGCAATCAAACGAGGATAGCATTCGCCCCCCCACAGAGCCATTTCAGGCACCCGTCCCGCTTGATCCAAATGCTATCAATGCGGCTGGTTCGGGCCAGACGCTTGGATCGCTTGCCGAACAACAGGCGCGGCTTAGCAAGGACAAGTTCAACGGCTGTGTGCTTGACGTGCAATATTCAATGGACTTCGCCAATCGACTGCCCTCCGATCTGCCGCTGTATCCGCGTGCTCGGGTGGTTGAAGCCGCAGGCAGTGACGCTGCCAACTGCCGCCTCCGCGCCGTAACCTACAGCTCGACCGCCGCGCCCAAGGCGATGATCGACTATTATCTTACTGTTGCCCGCCGCGCTGGTTTTAGCGCGTCGCACAGTAGCGAAGGCAAAGAAGATTTGGTCAACGGCACGCGCGACCGCGACGGCGCGGCATTCTATGCGATCATCCAGCCAGCGGGTGCGGGCAGTTCAGTTGATCTAGTGGCAAATAACGGGCGGTAGCGCCACCTTGCCCAAGTCATGATTCCGCCGTATCGCTGGCATTATGACACAAGAGAAAAGCACAATAGGGCAGGCGATTGTCGCTGAGCTTGAAGCCCTGTTCAAAACTGCAGTCACTAAGCTGCGCACCGCCATCGAAACCTATATCGCCGATGGCACCCTGCCCGATCCGGCATGGCGCAACGACGGCAGCTTTGCCTATCCCGAAATCCATATCAATTGGAGTGGTGACGCAAGTAATGCCGAGCCGCAACGCTCGTTCGGTCGCCTCACTGGCCCCGGCCATTACGCGACGAGCATCACCAAGCCCAAACTTTTCGCCGACTATCTGACCGAGCAAATCAACATCCTTGTTCAGGATTACGGCGTCACCGTTGAGGCGCGCGCCGGGCGGCAGGAAATCCCCTTCCCCTATGTCCTTGATGCAGGCACCGAATTTGGCGACGTCCGCGCGATTGACCTTGCCCGCTGGTTCCCCGCGACCGAGCTTGCCCATATCGGCGATGAAGTGGCCGACGGCATT
>JAYTMV010000224.1:0-4758 GCA_043728175.1 Sphingomonadales bacterium | reverse complement strand
CGCCAACGTTACTGACTTGCTCGACAAGGCAGATGACCCCGCCAAGATGATCCGCATGATCATCCTTGAAATGGAGGAAACGCTTGTTGAAGTGCGGGCAACCGCCGCGCGCAACATCGCCGATCAAAAGGAAATGCGCCGCCACATTGTCAAGCTTGATAAGCTTGCCGAAAGCTGGACTGAAAAGGCCGAACTCGCGCTATCCAAGGATCGCGAAGACCTTGCCAAGGCGGCTCTGGTTGAGCGTCAAAAGGCAACGACGATGGCTGATCAGTTGAAGGCTGAAATCGAACTGCTTGATGAAGCGCTGCGGACTTCGGAAGAAGATATCGCCAAGCTGCAAGGCAAGTTGCGCGAAGCTCGTGCCCGCCAGAATTCAGTGATGACGCGCCTCGAAAGCGCAGAAAACCGCATCAAGGTTCGCGAAGCTTATGCCGGATCAAAGGTCGAAGAAGCGTTTGCGCGCTTTGACATCCTCGAACGCCGCGTCGATTTTGCCGAAGGCCGCGCCGATGCGCTTTACCTTGGGCAAGAGCCAAAGAGCCTCGAAGACGAAATCAACGAGCTTCAGGGCAGCGAAAAGATTGATGCCGATCTCGCCGTTCTCAAGGCCAACCTCGCGAATAAGGGATAGAACGATGGATGATTTTTTTTCAATCGTTATACCTGTCGTCAGCATTGTTATCGGGTTGCCGTGGTTGATCCTCCATTACGTAACAAAATGGAAAAGCACAGCAACACTCACTCGCGAAGATGAGAATCTGCTCGAAGATGTACATGACACCGCCCGCCGCCTTGATGACCGGCTTGCCACCATCGAACGGATCATGACGGCGGATAACCCTAACTGGAAATCGGGCGTTTAATCTCGCCCAAAGGAGACACAATATGTCAGCACTTAGCAAACCCTTTTACCTCAACAAGCGTCAGGCCAAATTGGCCGGTGTATGTTCGGGGATCGCCGATTTTACCGGCTGGAATGTCAACGTGATCCGCATCGCTACGCTCATCGGCACAATCGTTGCCTGGGGCGGCCTCGCGCTCGTTTATATCCTGATCGCCTGGCTCGCTGAACCAAAGCCATTTGCTTAAAAATAAACCTCTGGGAGACGAACAATGTCTGACCGTCGTACAACTTTCTATCTCGACAAACAAAACCGCAAATGGTCGGGTGTCTGCGCCGGGATCGCGGATTACACCGGAACCAACGTTTTATGGGTGCGGATCGGCTTTGTGGTGGCAACATTTTTGAGCGGTGGCTTTTGGCCTATAGCGGCTTACTTTGTTACCGCATGGTTGGCAAAATCCAAGCCACAAGGACTTTATGAAACCCCCGATGACGCGAAATTCTGGCAACAAGTCCGTCAATCGCCTGCGCGCACCACCCGCGATGTCCGTAGCAAGTTCCGCGATATTGATCGCCGCTTGGCCGATGTCGAAACCTACTACACCAGCCGCAATTCAAGCCTTGCCAACGAAATTGACAGCCTGCGCTAAGCGCTCACTAAAGGGAGAAAGACTATGGGCTGGGGTGGACCAGGATTTGTACTCGCCATCATCGCAATGAGCATGGGTGGGTGGATCATCACAAGCTGGATCAGGGCCAAGCATGGCTATCCACTTGAAGGCGAATGGGGTGGCACCGTCACCAAGCAGGAGCCAGAGGCCAATCGCAAGATTGAGCTGCTGACATCAGAAAATGACAAGCTGCACGGCCAGGTGAGCCGCCTTGAGGAGCGCATCGCCGTCCTCGAACGGATCGCCACAGACGCACCGGGCCGCTTGACCGCCGAAATCGAAAAACTGAGATAGGGGTTTCTTAAAATGGATGACGGGGTTTTTTTCACGCTGATTATGGGTTTTTTGATGGGCATGGGCGTGACTTTGATGATCCAGGCCTATGGTCGTCGCAAAGTCCGGCTTGCTACCAAGGGTGTTACAACGGATGCCACCCGCAGCGTCGCGCTTCTCGCCAATGAGAATGAGCATCAGGGCCAGATGATTGTGCGCCTAGAAGATCGGATTGCGGTTCTTGAACGGATCAACACCGACCCGGCAGAGCGCACCGCACGCGCCATCGAAGCACTGAGATAGGAAGAATATCATGGATCCCGTTGATTACCTCATCACTCAATTGCCGTGGATTGCGCCGATTGCATTAAGCATACCGATCTTGGCCATCGGCGGGTGGATTTACACCACGCGGTTGCGGATACAGAATGGCTACCCGCTCGAAAATAGTTGGGGCAAGGCGATTTATCCAAAGACTGACGGTGAAACGGTTGAGCGCGTCAAGCTGCTCACCCAGGAAAATGCGCAGCTTCGTGCCGAGCTTGGTTCGATCAAGGATCGCCTCGGCAACGTCGAACGCATTGTCACTGACGAAGCTCATAGCCTGACTCGCGAGATTGAAGACCTTCGCGGCAAACCAATCAATTAAGGGGTTTAGATATGCACATTGCCAGTTGGATTTGGGTTCTCATTCCCCTTGCCGCCATCGCCATCGCACCGTTCAAAATGTGGTTGAAGATGAAAGAAAAGCAGATGGAAATTCAAAGCAGCATGACTGCGGAAAAAAGTGCGCAATATGCCGCGCATACCGAACGGCTTGAACAGCGGGTGCGCGTGCTTGAACGGATTATCACTGACAAGGGTGCCGATCTCGCGACTGAAATAGAAGATTTGCGGGATCGCCCGCTCAACTAAAAAAGACCGACAGGAGATTCATATGAACCCGGGTGAAATGATCGTTTTGATCGTCTTGATCGTAACAATCGGCAAAGTGCTTTCGGGCCGCCGCCGCAACAAAGGAGCCGGCACTGAAATTATTCAGGCCGATCCCGATAACGCCCGGATGCACGAAGAGGTCAAGATGCTCAAGGAGCGCATCGCCGTCCTCGAGCGGATCGCAACCGACAATAGCAGCGCCACCGCGCTTGACCGTGAAATCGAAAAACTGCGCTAACCCGCGCCCTTCGCACAGGAGACTGTCATGGATAATCTGACGATCACCCTTACTATGGCAACCGCCGCTTTTGCCGCTATCGCGCTCATGTCTCTGGTTGGCTTGAAAGGCTTCACTGCCTGGCTTGACCTCAAGCGCGCGCAGCTTGACCGCGACCGCCATATTGATATCGCAACACCGAGCGCGAACAACCGCATTGAGATTGCCGACCTTAAAGAACGCATCCGCAAGCTTGAGGCGATTGCAGCAGGAGTTGACCTCTGATGGCTGAATATCGCGTCGTATCACAATCCACCGCGAAAGCTGGGATCGGCCTTGGCACAGCAATCGCTGTCACCATTTCGTGGAGCTTGCACAAATCAATCATCTGGGCCGCGATCCACGGTATCCTCTCATGGTTCTACGTCATCTATTACGCACTGACTCGCTAAACCGCTTTTGCCGAGGCTCATCGCCTGCTAGCGCGTGGGGCATGACAACGCTTTCCGATATTCACGAAGAATATGATTTCCTTGATGCCGATGATCGTTACCGTTTGTTGATCGATCTTGGCAAAACGCTTCCCGAAATGCCTGCTGCGCTCAAAACTGACGCAACACTTGTGCGCGGTTGTTCAGCGAGCGTCTGGGTTTATCCCACCGTCAAGGATGATGGCGCTCTCAACTTCCTTGCCGATAGCAATGCCGCGATTACCAAAGGTATTATCGCACTCGTGCTCTTGACAGTACAGGATCAATCGCCCGCCGCGATCCTTGCCACTGATATACAAGCCGCGCTTGCGCCGTTTGACCTCAAAAACCAATTAAGCTCAAACCGGACGCAAGGCATCCCCAATATGATTACACTGATCAGGGATACGGCGGCGCGGTATGGTGATTAATCACCGTCTAAATCGTCCACGAGAGCAGCGCCTGTAATAAGCGTCGCTATGAGCACTACCCCAGCGACAATCGCTATAACACTAACTGTGCTTAGCCCTCTGCGCTCTTTTTTCTGATCCTTGCCGGCTTCATCCTTGGCTTGCTCATCAGCACCTAGCACAGTGTAGCGAGTTGCAATGGGTTTTCCGGCAAGCGTCAGTGTCGAAGAATAGCCTGGACGCAGACTGAACCCGGCCATGCTGCCAATCCCGCGACGAACAATACCCGTCTTTGCATCAGGAACAGCCATCACTGGCCCAGCGGAAAAGCCAATCTGCACTCGTTCACTGTCACGCACCACACGCTTGCTGTCGAGTTTAAGCGTCATCCCTAGCTGAGCACCAACCCCACTTTGCACCCCGCCACTCCGGTAATTTTGAATGCTAAGCCCCGCGTCTTGTGCCGCCTGCGCAGTTGTCGCAGATAGCAATGCCACCGCTGTTACCGCCAATATCCACTTGCGCATCTTACTCTCCTCACTTGTTGAAGTGAGTGTTAAGTAACGCCTCGAATATGGCGGCATTTTGTCCAGATTACGGCAATAAAAAGGCAATATCATATTATTGTTACAACATCATACTATAGCATCATCAACAGGGAGCCTCTATGTATTTTGTGCGGCTACGGCCGATTCCGCGCAGCGCAGAACAGTGGTAAGCCAAAGCACTTGCGCGGTTTTATCTCAAAAATCAATTGAGTTCAAACCGGACGCAAGGCATCCCCACTATGATAGCGCTTATCAGGGAAACAGCGGAGCGATATGGTTAAGTGAACTAGGCTGTGTTGACAAAGGGGATTCCCAAACGGTGTAGTTTCTGATTCAAGGTAGCTTTTGGGGGCTGCCATGATCCGAGGAGTGATGAGTGACGAGGA
>JAYTMV010000223.1:0-2455 GCA_043728175.1 Sphingomonadales bacterium | reverse complement strand
GAGCTTGATTTCAGCCTAGAATGCTGTGCGGCGGTGATGGACATCCTCAAGCCAACGCCTGAGCGGCCAATCATTTTTAACCTGCCAGCCACGGTCGAGGCGGCCACGCCCAATATCTATGCTGATCAAATTGAGTATTTCGGACGCAATATTCCCAATCGAGACAGCGTGGTGATCAGCCTTCACACCCACAATGATCGCGGCACTGGTGTTGCAGCGGCAGAGCTTGGGCTGATGGCGGGAGCTGACCGAGTTGAGGGCTGCTTGTTCGGCAATGGCGAGCGGACGGGGAATTGCTGCCTTGTGACACTTGGTCTTAATATGTACACGCAAGGTATTGATCCAAAGCTTGATTTTTCAAATATCGATAGCGTCATCAAGACGGTTGAATATTGTAACGCCCTGCCCGTCCATCCGCGCCATCCGTATGCAGGTGAACTTGTATTTACCGCTTTTTCAGGGTCGCATCAGGACGCGATCAAGAAAGGTTTTGCCGCTCAGGCTGCGCGCAACGATGCCTATTGGGAGGTGCCATACCTGCCAATAGATCCCGCCGACCTTGGCCGCGATTATGAAGCGGTGATCCGGGTTAACTCACAGTCTGGCAAGGGCGGCATCGCCTGGGTGCTTGAACAGGATAAAGGCCTTAAACTTCCCAAACGGATGCAGGCCGATTTCAGCCGCGTGGTGCAGCAGCTTGCCGACGAAACCAGCCGTGAACTTAATGCCGCCGATATTTGGGGCGCGTTTGTCAAACATTATGCTATTGAACCGCCGCAGCGCTTCAACTTGGAACAATATGAAGAGGGCCGCGCCAGCAACGGCGACCGCATTTTCACTGGCAAGATCGTGGTCGATGGCACCGCCCGTTCGGTTAGCGGACGCGGCAATGGCCTGATTTCTTCGGTTCTTGCCGCAATCAAGGATGAATGGGGCGTAGCGCTTGATGTCGTTGATTATTCCGAACACGCCATTGGCCAAGGCTCAAATGTGAAGGCTGCGGCATATATCGAATGCAAGAGCGCCAGCGGGCAAATTATCTGGGGTGTCGGCATTGATGAAGATGTTGCGACGGCCAGCGTGCGTGCGGTGTTGAATGCAGCGGGCGGGGTTGATACGGACGCGAAATGAACAATATTGATTTTATCGCTGGCCTGCCCAAGGCTGAACTGCACCTGCATATCGAGGGGAGCCTTGAACCCGAACTGATGTTTGCGCTCGCCAAGCGAAACGGGATCGATATTCCGTTCGCTAATGTCGAGGAGGTGCGCGCGGCGTATAGCTTCTCACGGCTTCAGGATTTTCTCGATATTTATTACGCCGGGGCCGACGTCCTGCGCACGCAGGCTGATTTCCATGACCTTGCGATGGCCTATTTTGATCGTGCCGCCGCCGACAATGTGCGCCATGCCGAGATTTTCTTTGATCCGCAGACGCATACCGCGCGCGGCATCGGCTTTGATGTTGTTATCGGCGGGCTGTTGTCGGCGATGGACGAGGCGCAAACAAAACACGGCCTGACGTCCAAACTGATCATGTGTTTCCTCCGTCATCTTGACGAGGATGACGCATTTGCAACGTTAAAGGCCGCAGAACCTTGGTTTGACCGGATCGCCGCCGTTGGCCTCGATTCAAGCGAAGTTGGCCATCCGCCAAGCAAATTTGCGCGCGTGTTTGCCGCTGCTGCTGATGCTGGTCTGCGCTGTGTGGCACATGCGGGTGAAGAAGGCCCGCCCGAATATGTCTACGAGGCGCTTGATCTGTTGAAGGTTGATAGGCTTGATCATGGCAATCGCTCGCTTGAGGATGATGCGCTTGTCGCGCGCTTGGCGGCGTCTGGCATAACGCTTACGGTCTGTCCGCTGTCGAATACCAAACTGTGTGTGGTTGATGATATGGCCAATCATCCGATTGGGCGGATGCTCGATTTGGGGCTGAAAGCGACAGTCAATTCGGATGATCCCGCCTATTTCGGTGGTTACGTCAATGCCAATTACCACGCGCTGGCGGCGGCGAACATCGTCAATCGCGATCAAATCGTGACGCTCGCGCGCAATAGTTTTACTGGATCATTTCTCGGCGTGGAGGATATCGCGCGTCATCTCGCCGAGGTTGACGCCTATATTGCGGCGGCGGCATGAGCAGCCCTGCCCTGCTCTATATTGATCAGATCCAATTCATTGATGATGTTCGCGCGCTCGCGGCGCTTCTCCGCAGTGGCGATTGGCAGCCCGATTTCATCGTTGGTATTGGGCGTGGCGGGCTTGTGCCTGCGGTATTCCTGAGCCACGCGACCGGGATTGCGCTGCTTTCGGTTGATCATTCGAGCAAGGTGCCAACTTTTGGTGATCAGCTACTCGCAAAGCTTGCTGACAAGACCAAGGCCGGTATTCGCCTGTTAATCGTGGACGATATCAACGATTCGGGCAAAACACTGCGCTATCTCCGTGAGGAA
>JAYTMV010000222.1:0-5585 GCA_043728175.1 Sphingomonadales bacterium | reverse complement strand
TTTCTGTTCCGCCGTTCGGATAAACCGTCGCTGTATCTGGCGATTAGCAGTTTTCTGTTCCTTGTGCCCTCGGCAGTGCAGGGCTTTGACAATGTCTTTCTAATGGCGTTTCCCGGCTTCAGTTTCGGACAAATGCTCGCCGCGCACTATGTCTCGACAACCTTGTCGCTCGGCTTTTTCTTGGCCTATGTCCACGCGCTATTTCCAAGCGAAAGCCCCGTCCGCGCATACCGCGTGATGCTCGGTATATTCGCGGTGCAAATTGGCCTTCAAATCGCTGGATTTGTAATCGGCGGCACTTTGCTGGCGTCAAAGGTCAACATCGGCTTGATGGTCGTGATGCAGCTAGTGTTCCTTTACGTCTTTGTCGTGCTGGTTCGTGCGGTCAGAAACAACCGTGACGGCGCGATGATTTTCCTGCTCGGTATGGCCGTATTTTTCTTGTCGATTACGATGCTTGCCATCGTTGCCTATGGAATCTTGCCGAGTGACGAACTGACTGGCTATGATCTGACTGGCTACGGCATATTGATTCTGCTGTTTTCGCACATCATTGTTCTCGCCGAACGCTGGTCAGCCGCAATTTATGAAGCCGAGCAGATGAACGATGATCTGCGTCAGTTGCTTGATGTCAATCTTGCGATCACCAGCGAAATGCAGCTTGAGTCGCTGCTGCGCAAGATTGTTGAGGTGACGACCAAGCTGCTTCACGCGGATCGCTCATCGCTCTTTCTCTATGATGAAAAGCGTGATGAGCTGTGGTCGCTGGTCGCCGAAGGGGTGAATAGCCAGCAAATCCGCTTTCCCGCCAATCAAGGCCTCGCAGGGGCCGCCTTGATGAGCGGCGAAGTCGTCAACACCCCGGACGCCTATGATGATCCGCGCTTTATTCGCGAAACCGATATTGAAACGGGATATCGCAGCCGCACCATCCTTAGTATGCCAATCATCGCGCGCGACGGGCGTAAGCTTGGCGTGATGCAGGCGCTTAACCGCCAGAACGCAACGCGCTTCTCATCCGAAGACATCGCCAAGATGGGCGCGTTTGCCGCGCAAGCCGCGATTGCAATTGATAATGCAACGCTGTTTTCACAAATTGTCGAAGCGCAAAATTACAATGAGGGCATATTGCGGTCAATGTCGGCAGGCGTCATCACGCTTGACCGCGAAGGCCAAATTATCAAGGTCAACGAAGCGGCGGCAGCCATGTTTGGCGTCAGCGCAGAAGTTGCACAAAGTACCAACCTGCGGGCATTTTTGACGGCGGCCAATCCACAATCCATCCTAGAAATTGATGAAGTAAGCACGAGTGGCGAATCGAAAACCTTCTTCGATATCGATCTTACGACGCTGACCGGGGGCACCGTATCGGCCAATGTTTCAATTGTCCCGCTGATCAATGATGGCGAGCGGCAGGGCGTGCTGATCCTCATTGAGGACATTTCCCAAGGCAAACGTCTTGAAGGGGCGATGCGCCGCTTCATGACGCAGAATGTCGTTGATCAGGTACTCGGTCATGAGAATGACTTGCTGTTTGGCGCGGCGTGTGAAGCAAGCGTGATGTTTGCTGACATCCGTAACTTTACCGCAATGGCCGAACAGCTTTCGCCGCGCGAAGCCGTCGACATGCTCAATGAAATTTTCACTGAGCTGTTCGAATCGGTTGCGGCATTTGACGGCATGCTCGACAAATTTATCGGTGACGCGCTGATGGCGGTGTACGGTGCCCCGATTTCAGGCGCAAACGATGCCGCAAACGCCGTTGCTAGCGCGATCCAGATGCAGGCGCTGATCGCCAAGATCAACCTCCACAGGCGCGAACGCGGCCTACAGGATATAAGGCTCGGCATCGGTATCGCCAGTGGTGAAGTGATCGCAGGCACCATCGGGTCACCCAAACGGATGGATTATACCGTCATCGGCGATAGTGTGAACCTTGCCGCGCGGCTCGAAAATTCGACCAAATATTATCACACCGATATCATCGTCTGCGAAAAAACTGCGGCAGCGCTGAGCCCAGACATCCGCAAACGCGAACTTGACCTGATCCGGGTGCGTGGCCGTCAAACGCCCTGCACTATTTACGAGATTTTGCCGCAGCAGGACGGCGATCTCACCATTCAAACTGCACTTGTCACCGCTTATGATGCCGGGCGAAAACATTTGTCGAGCGGCGCGTGGGCTGAAGCGATCAGCGCTTTTGAACGCGCGCTTTCGATTAACCCGGATGATCATCCATCGGCAATCATGTGTGATCGTGCAAAAATTCTGCTGGAAACGCCCAATCCTGATTGGGACGGGGTTTGGCAGTCACGCCGGGGCCTTGTGCGCGGCCGCTTTTAATAGGCCCGGTCTAATCGATTCGATGAGTTTTCTAATCGAATCGATGATGGCGCGATTACCACATCGGCTTAAATTGGCTTTGCAAGCGTCGGCGAACCGGAGTTGCGTCACATGAATACCCAACAAGCAAATTTTGCTACGAGTACGCCGACAAGCTTTTCGCCTGAGGCATTTGGCAAGGCCGTGCTTGATGCGTTGCTGGGCGGCACAGGGCTTGATCAGCTTATGGCGTCACCGGGGATTGCTGAAAAATTTGGCAGCCCTGCGGGATCAAATTACACCGTCAAAAGCGGTGACACGCTGTCTGAGATTGCAAAAGCCAACGGCACCGATTGGCAAACGCTTGCGCGCATCAACGGCATTTCAAACCCTGATCTGATCCAAGTTGGTCAGCAGATCAAACTCCCCGGCGGATCAACTAATCAACCGACGACCTATACCGTGAGGAGCGGTGATACGCTCGGCGCTATTGCCGCCGCCAATGGCACCAGCGTTGCGGCACTCGCCCGCGACAATGGGATCAGCAATCCTGACCGGATCAGCGTTGGCCAAGTGCTGCGCATTAACGGCGGCGCAGGTGGTGCAACAGGCACGGGCGGAACGACAGGCACGACAGCCGTTCCCCCGACCACAACCGGCGCACCGGGCGCGTCAACGGGCCGCCTCTCTGAAAATGGGGCCAGGTTCATCTATGATCATGAGGCGCAGCGCGGTGTATCGGACAAACTGCATTGGCCGGGCGGCGCCAGCGGCGTGACGCTCGGGCCGGGTTATGATATGAAAGGCCGGACAAGTGCAGAGATCGTGCGTGATCTCACCGCCGTTGGCGTTAATGCCGATACTGCGCGGTCAATCTCTCGCGCGGCAGGGCTTGAAGGCAGTGCTGCCCGCAATTTCGCGAATAACAATGCCGGTCTTGTAACGCTCACCCCGGCGCAGGAAACGCGGCTGCAAGCAATCGCTGCCCGGCCATTTGAACAAGTGGTTGCCGATAATGTGCGGGTGCCACTGACGCAGAACCAGTTCGATGCACTCGTCTCGTTTGCCTATAATATCGGTGAGGGCGCGTTCCGCGATTCAACCGCGCTGCGCAAAATTAATGCCGGGGATTATGCGGGCGGCGCAGAAGCAATGAAGCTGTTCAACAAATCAGGCGGCGAAGTTTTGCAGGGCTTGGTCAACCGCCGCAATGATGAGGTGCGGCTGTTTAACACGCCGGGTGCGCCGCTCGCGACAGGTGCTCCGCCTGCGACAACACCCCCTGCAACCACCCCGCCCGCGCCAACGGCTAATGTCACGCCGCGATTTCAGAGCAATCCGGGACTTGATTTACCGCCCGAAGTCGTCAGGCCCGCAAATGCGCTGTATGACAGCATCAAAGCCAGCAC
This sequence comes from Sphingomonadales bacterium, assembly GCA_043728175.1. Lineage (GTDB taxonomy): Bacteria > Pseudomonadota > Alphaproteobacteria > Sphingomonadales > Sphingomonadaceae > Aquisediminimonas. Next base: position 1,854 of record JAYTMV010000222.1, on the reverse strand, counting down.
TGGCTATGAGATTTATGTCACGAGCGGGCGGCGCGGCCCTGACCGTCAGGCCGCCGCGATGTACGATAATTATGCCAATGGAACAGCACCGACATACCGCGATCAGGTGTCCGAAGCGCAGATTCGTGCGGCCTATACCGCTGGACGCAACAACGGCCAATCAAAGTCAGAAACCGTTCGTGATATGGCCGCAGTGATCCAAGGCCAAGTCGATAATGGCATCTATATCTCACGTCACCTTCGCGCAAAATCGCTTGACATCGCGACGCCGCCTGCCGCTGTAATAGAAGCGATCCGGAATGATCCGAACGTGAGGTCAGTGCTTGTTGAAGATGATCATATCCATATCGATTTCAAATAGACCAACGACGTTGCTCCGCTTTGCCACCCCGCTGATTATGGGGATATTGCTTGTTGGCGCAGCAGCATCTGCAACCGGGAACGCGCTTAAATCAAGTTTGCAGGCACACTTTGAAAAAGCAGTCCTCGGCAAAGGCAGTGGCGCGGCATCCGCAACGCGCGTGCCAGCACCAACTGGCTTTGGCATGGCGTGTACCCCGCGCGTGTCAGCGGCACGACCCGCCTTGACGATTACCCTACCGCAATCGCTCGCCGCGCGCCGGCATGTGCTTGCTGTCATTAGCCCGGGCGGGCAACTCTATGAGCTTTACTCGCCCTATTCCGATGATGTTGAACGCGCAGATATCCTCATACCCTCGGATGAAATTAGTTGGCAAAAGGCACGCACTCGCGCGCGTTTTTCGCTCCCCGCCCCCGCACTAATGGCAACCCAGCCGGGGCAGCGAACGCCAACGCGCGTTTTCACGGAAAAAGGGCGTTATCAATTTGCACTCGTCAGCGCGATTCAAAAGGATTTAATTGCGGTTTCAGACACCCCAAATCGCGTGACAATTTATGCCGGGTGTGTGATCCACTGGATGCCTTAAAGATGGATAACAGGATGATATCTCGGACATTTGCCGCCTTCGCACTGATCCTCGCAGGCTGTCAGGTGCCGGGCAATGCCTCGGTCGCAGATGGTGAGGACGCCGCGAGCAGCGCAATCAAGCGCACGCCAATCGCACGCAAGGCAGAGCCGCTTGCCATTCCGCCCGAAGACCCTTGCCTCGACGCGCCCGGTGCCGACGCAGAAAAATGCGCCGAGATCGCCCCCGATGCTGCGCAATTCATCGGCAACTGGAAAATCATGCGCGTTCATGTGAACCCTGAGGGCGTTCAAGCATTCGCCGAAAATGATAAGGCCATTGTTGGGTCAATCTTCAGCATATCCGCGAGCGAAATCAAATGGACAAGCAAGGCCTCGGCTGGCTTCACATCGGATGACGTCTGCAAGCAACCTTCGGCTGCCCCGCTGCTGTCCATTGTCGAAAAGGAAGAAGGCGGCGCTTTGACCGCAGCACTCACCCCTTTTGCAATTTCGGCTTCTGCACGCGGGCCAATCCACCGCTTTGCCTGCATTGGCGGGGGGACTTGGGGGCCGGGTGAGGCGGGTGCCGCTGCTTTATTCTTCCCCGTTGGTGCCACACAAATGGTGCTTAAATGGTATGACGGGGCAACGCTTTTGGCCGAACGTCAGGGCCAATAAACAGGCGATTGCGCGCGCCGCAACGCTTTCCTATAGCGGAATGCTATGGAGCGGCTCGACGGTAGCGCGGCAGTGCCGCCCAAATATTGCGGGGGCATCGTTGCGCTTGGCAATTTTGATGGCTTTCACAGCGGGCATCAGGCGGTGGTGGGCCGCGCCATTGCGCTGGCAAAGGCCAAAGGCGTGCCAGCACTGGTTGCCACCTTTGATCCGCACCCGGTACGCTATTTCAAGCCCGATACGCCGCC
>JAYTMV010000221.1:0-2001 GCA_043728175.1 Sphingomonadales bacterium | reverse complement strand
GATACGCTGTCAAACGAGGTCGAAAAATCAAAGGGTTATATTGCGCGCGCTGAAGGGCAGCGCCAGGCAGCGATTGAGGGCGGCGGCGCTGCTGACAGTCCGTTTGCACCGGTTTGATCATGAGTGACTCTGATGAAATCCTGCGGAGCGCACGCGAAGCGAAAATCCGCATACAGCAGGGTTACAACTTGCTCCCTCAGCCTCGCTCAATCTTCAACCGTGCGCGCAGGGCGGTAAAATATGCGCTCGCAGGGGCGGGGGCGGTTATTCTTGCTACCTTTGTTTGGGGAATGATTTCGCCGATCGGCATTGCGGGGGTGATGCTCGCTTTCTTTGCGATGATGGCGGCAATGTGCGCTGGCGTTTATTTCAGCAGTGAACGCGTTGTTCCAGCCGAAAAACTGCGTGAGGTTGATCTCAAGCGTCTGCCCCAAAGCACTGACCGCTGGCTACAATCGCAGCGCCGGGCGCTGCCTGCACCCGCGATTACATTGGTCAATGATATTGGCCGCAAGCTTGATACGCTTGGGGTGCAACTGCAAACGCTTGATGAGCGTGAGCCAATTGCGGGCGAACTCCGCCGACTAATCGGTGATGAACTGCCCGAATTGGTCAACGGTTATAACCGTGTACCCCAGCATCTCCGCCGTGACGGCCTCAATGGGATGAGCCCCGATAAACAGTTGGTTGATGGGCTCGGCGTGGTGGATACCGAACTGACCCGTCTTTCACAGCAACTTGCTTCAGGCGACCTCAACACACTCGCCACACAGGGCCGCTATCTTGAGCTGAAATATCAGGGCGACAGCGGCAGCTAAGTCCGGCAATAGCCGTTCTATGGCTTCCCGCTTCGATCAACTGACCAACCGCAGGACAATTGTTGACCGGCGCGTGCTTGCTGATCAGCTTAGCGCGATTGTAGGCAGCAATGCCGGTCAGATGCGCGCGGCGTCAACCGCGATCCTCAAGGCATCGCTTGAGGCGGGCCGCGCAGAGATTGCCACGCGACTGGCGCTCCATCCGCAAGCGGGGCGGGAGGCCGCCGCAGCGCAGGCCTTTCTCATCGATCAAATCCTGCGTGTAACCTTCGATTTCACGTGTGAACGGCTTTATCCGCTCAACAACCCAACCGCGTCTGAACGGATCGCGCTGATTGCGGTCGGCGGTTATGGGCGCGGCGAAATGGCGCCGCATTCAGATGTTGATATCGCGTTTCTGACGCCGTGGAAGCAAACCGGCTGGACGGAGCAAGTGATTGAGTCGATCCTTTACACGCTTTGGGATTTGGGTCTGAAAATTGGCCATTCGAGCCGCTCGCTTGATGAAATGATCCGGATGGCAAAGGGCGATCTGACAATCCGCACAGCATTGCTTGAGGCGCGCTATGTTTGGGGTGATCAGCCGCTCTATGACGAGGCGTCGGCGCGGTTCGATGCTGAAGTTGTAGCGGGAACAGCGCGCAGTTTTGTTGCCGAAAAGCTTGCCGAACGCGATGTGCGGCACAAGCGGATGGGCGATAGCCGCTATGTCGTCGAGCCGAATTTGAAGGAAGGCAAAGGTGGTCTGCGCGATCTCCATACCTTGTTTTGGATCGGCAAATATATGCACCGAGTGGGGAGCGTCGCCGAACTGGTTGAGCGCGGGCTGCTGACCAAGGTTGAACTGCGCCAGTTTCAAAAGGCAGAGAATTTTCTATGGGCGGTGCGTTGCCATCTTCATGCGATAACCGGGCGCGGTGAGGAACGGCTGACCTTTGATGTCCAGCGCGAAATCGCGACGCGGATGCGCTATGCAGATCGACCGGGGCGCTCTGCGGTTGAACGCTTCATGCAGCATTATTTCCTGATCGCCAAACAAGTTGGCGATTTGACGGGCGTATTTTTGGCGCATTTGGATGATCAATTCGCGCCTAAGGGACGGCGCTTTTCGCTTGCGGGTCTGCGCCGTGCGCCGCGAGATTTGCAAGGATTTGTGCTTGATCGCGGGCGGCTCGCGCTGCCA
>JAYTMV010000220.1:0-3796 GCA_043728175.1 Sphingomonadales bacterium | reverse complement strand
TCTTGCTTGAAATCTTCTGTATGCTTGATCGACATGATCGGTCTCCTTGAGTGAGCTTATAATCTCAAGTGACCGGAACCAAACCGTTACAAGTCCAATGTGTGGAAAGTATAGAGCCGAGCCGAGCATGTTCGATTCCTCTGATTATTAGCCGCCTAATATGATCCAATAATGGTGAGATGCAACAATTGACACTTCGGTTCGGACATCCTTGTTGAGCGAGGTCTACATCCGCTTGTACATATTTTCGCCTAAAACCCGCCATTCCGCTCCCCCCCAAAAACACCTCGCATCCCCCAGACTCTTGACGGCGAGTCGTCAAAAGGCGCATTAGGGCGTTTGGGAACATATCGCGCCCGTGTTTTGCGGCGCGTGACAAGGGAGACAGGCGTCATGGCGACACGGGCACCGGCCTTTCGCGATGTGATGAAGCGCGGGGCGATCCGCACGGGCGCGCTTGCGACGTCAGTTGCGCTCGCGATTGGCATCCTGCTCTTTGCGTTGATGCTTGGCAGCTACCGCCCAAGCGATCCGTCAATGAACACGGCCGCCGCTGGCCCGGCGCGCAATTTGCTTGGAACGCCCGGCGCTTGGATCGCCGACGGGCTGCTCACCCTGCTTGGGCCGGCGGTCGCGCTGGCCATTCCGCTGTTTATCGTTGCCGCCGTCCGGTTGTGGCGCGCGAACCCGACGGGTGGGCTTGGCCGCCGTCTGGGCGGGGTTGTCGGCGGGATCATCCTCATCAACATCGCTTTGTCGCTGTTCCGTGACGGCGCAGTGACGGGGCTTCCCGGTGGCGTGGGCGGCGTGATTGGGCTTACAGGCGCTGATATTCTCCGCTGGGGCGCTGGCTTCATCCCGTCAGAGCAGGCGCAGGCGTGGGTGCGCTACGCCGCCATTGCGCTGTTCGCGATCCTTGGTGTCATCCTCTGGGCGAAAAGCCTTGGCATTGATTCAGGTGAACGTGACTGGCTGTTTGGCCGCAACCGTGCTGGGGATGATCATGCGAACGACGCCGTGCCGCTTGAGCGTCCTGCCGTCAAAATCGCCGTGCCCACGCCGCGCGTAGTCGCCCCGCAAGACAATAAGCCGCGTCCGGTGATCGGTGATCGACTGTCAGCAGCGGCGAAACCAGCCAAGCCTGCCGCGCCCAAACAATCCTCGTTTGATCTCAAAGATCGATACGTCCTGCCCCCACTTGATTTGCTCACCCCTGCCCCGCCGTCATCGGGCAATGTGATTGATAAGGCCGCGCTTGAGCGTAATGCCCGCCTGCTCGAAACCGTGCTTGATGATTTCCATGTGAAGGGCACGATTACCGAAGTGCGCCCCGGCCCGGTTGTCACCATGTATGAACTTGAACCAGCCTCGGGCATCAAGGCAAGCCGGGTGATCCAGCTTGCCGATGATATTGCGCGCAATATGTCCGCACTCTCGGCGCGCGTCGCGACGATTCCGGGGCGGACGGTGATCGGAATTGAGCTTCCCAATGCGCGGCGTGAGCCCGTTGTGCTTCATGAACTGGTGTCTAGCCAAGCGTTTGAGGATCAAACCGCGCAATTGCCGATCATCTTGGGGAAGAACATTGCGGGTGATCCAGTGATTGCTGATTTGGCACCGATGCCGCATTTGCTCGTTGCGGGGACGACTGGCTCGGGCAAATCGGTTGGGCTGAACGCGATGATCGTTTCGCTGCTCTACCGCCTGACGCCTGATCAGTGCCGGATGATCATGATTGATCCCAAAATGCTCGAACTCAGCATTTATGATGATATCCCGCATCTGCTTTCCCCGGTTGTGACTGAGCCCGCCAAGGCGATCCGCGCGCTCAAATGGGCGGTGGAGCAAATGGAGGAGCGTTACCGAATGATGGCCTCAGTCGGGGTGCGCGGGCTGGCCGGCTTTAATGACAAGGTGCGCGCGGCTAAGATCAAGGGGCAGAAACTCGGACGACGGGTGCAGACAGGCTATGACGCCGACACTGGCCAGCCGATTTATGAAGAAGAATTGCTCGAATATGACGTCTTGCCGCAGATTGTGGTGATCGTTGATGAGCTTGCCGATCTGATGATGACGGCGGGCAAGGAGGTTGAATTCCTGATCCAGCGGCTCGCACAAAAGGCGCGTGCGGCGGGGATTCACTTGATCATGGCAACGCAGCGGCCCTCGGTTGATGTCATCACTGGCGTTATCAAGGCCAACCTGCCGACGCGGATCAGTTTTCAGGTGACGTCGAAGATCGACAGCCGCACGATCCTTGGCGAACAGGGTGCCGAACAACTGCTTGGCAAGGGCGACATGCTCTATATGCCCGGTGGCAAACAAATCGCGCGCGTCCACGGGCCATTCGTTAGCGATGATGAAGTGCGCGCAGTGGCTGATCATTGGCGCGGTCAGGGCCACCCCGAATATGTGCAATCGGTCACTGAAGAACCCGAAGAGGGCGGCTGGATGATGGAAGGCGCGCCAACAGGCGAAGATAGCGCCGAGGATCAGTTGTACCGCAAGGCAGTGCAGATCGTCGCCGAAAGCCAGAAGGCCTCAACCAGCTATGTCCAGCGTCAGCTTCGTGTCGGGTATAACAGTGCTGCGCGCCTGATCGAACGGATGGAGAGCGACGGACTCGTCAGCCGCCCCGATCATGTCGGGCGTAGGGACGTACTGATCGATACTGAGGGCCATGCGATTTGAATTCAGGCGACATTCAAGCCGCGATCGGCAAACGCCAGTGTCATAGCCTCCTCTGAACGGAACCAAAATGTTCATTCGCTCAATTGCTGCGATCACAATTCTCATTGCAACGCCCGCCACCGCCCAAACTGGCGATCTTTCGCTCGTCTCAGCGCACTTGAAGGCGGTCACGACGATGACTGCTGATTTCATCCAGACTGACCGTGCGGGCAAAGCGCTTGGCGGGGTGGTGACGCTTAAGCGGCCCGGCAAAATCCGCTTTCAATATGAAAAGGGCGTGCCCTTTTTGATTGTGGGCGATGGCAAAGCGCTGACGTTCGTCGATTATTCGGTCAAGCAGGTGCAGCGCTGGCCGATTGGCAATTCACCGCTTGGCGTGCTTCTTGACGCCAACAAAGATTTGTCTCGTTTTGCCAAGATCGTTCCAAACCCCAGCCCGCGCATCTTACTTGCCGAGGCGCGTGATCCACGTCACCCCGAATACGGGATAACGACGTTAGCCTTTCATCGTGACGAATCAGCACCCGGTGGCTTGATGCTTCAGGGATGGGTCACGCTTGACAGTCAGGGCAACCGCACCTCGGTTCGTCTCAGCGACCAACGGTTTAACGTTAGTGTATCCGACGAGTCGTTCAAATGGCGCGATCCACGCCCTTCCGGCAGGGGCCGTTAAGCAGTTCATTCATATTGGCGACAGGAAAGTCAGCTATATTTGGCATCGCTGTACCGGGATTAAAACCTGCGAGATTCCCCCCTGTTGCTCGCAGGTTCTGATGAATATCCGGTACACGCCAGCGTGACGAACGCTCGGTCGACCCTCGCTCCATGCCCCCGGAGCGGGGGTCTTTCCATCTAAGCCGTTTGCGGTTGCGGGGCACCGGGCGCGAAGCTAGACGCTACGCTATGACTCAATCGATCAAGATCGCATCATGGAATATCAACAGCGTCCGCGCGCGGATTGATATCGTCGAACGCTTCCTCACCGAAATGGCGCCCGACATACTTTGCCTTCAAGAAATCAAAGTTGAAAACGGCACATTTCCTGCCGCCGCCTTCCGCACGCTTGGCTATGATACGCTGATCCTCAACGGCCAGAAAATGCACC
>JAYTMV010000219.1:0-4952 GCA_043728175.1 Sphingomonadales bacterium | reverse complement strand
TTGTCCAGAAAACCTATTCAGTGAATTTTCCCGGTGAATTTGGCGGCGGCGTGATTAACCTCACCACCAAATCATCGCCTGATGAGCCGTTCATCGAATATGGCATCAGCGTCGGCGCGAATACCGAAACGACAGGCCAGCTTGGCTTCACTTATTTTGGCAGTCGCAGCGATTTTACGGGTTTTGACAATGGCACGCGCGATGTGCCGTCGGGCCTTGCAGCCGCCCTTGCCAGCGGCAATCCAGTTGTGGCGGGCGCAAATTTCACCCGCGCACAAATCCTCGGCTTCACGACAAGTCTCGAAAACGCGAATACCAATCTAATCCAGCGCAATAATAATATCCCGGTGAATTTTGGTTTCGACGTGACCGGAGGCAAGACCTTTGAGGTAACCGACGCACTGTCGCTTGGAGTGATCGGCGCATTTGGATTTAAGAACGACTGGCAGACTAAGGGCGGATTGCAGCAAACGTCGGCTGGCGTATCAACTGACGCCAGCGGCAATCGCTTCCTTGAGGCCAACAGCGGCGATTTCCGCTTTCTCTCGACTGAAAACCGCGTGGTCGTCAACGCGCTGCTCGGGCTTACTGCTGAATTTGGCGATAATAAAATTCGTTTCACTAACCTGTTTATTCGCGACAGTTTGAAAGAGGCGCGTATCCAGACGGGTACTGATCGCAGCAACGTTGGCGATGATCTGCTCAACCGCAGCTTTACTAGCTTCTTTGAACGTCAGTTGCTCGACTCGCAAATTGTTGGCGAATTTGATTTTGGTGATTTTGACCTCGATTTCCGTGGTACTTACGCCAAATCACAGCGTGAATCACCCTATGAGCGCGTCAACAGCTATCGCTTCAGCGACGTGTTCAATGATTTTTTCAACGATCTGCGCACCAACGGGACATCAAGCACGATCGCTTTTAGTGACTTGAATGATGAGGTGTATGCGAGTTCGGTTGACCTGTCATACAAGTTGCCGACCTCGTTTAGTGCGACGATTTCGGCGGGTTATGCCTATCTCAACAACACGCGTTTTTCGGTGCGGCGTGATTTCCGCTATCTGCCCGTTGACGTGCTTCCCGCAGAAGTTTCGCAATTGCGACCTGATTTCCTATTGTCTGACTTTACGGTTCAGACCTTCAATATTCTCCTGACCGAAACATCAGGAAATGCTGGGGTTGCGGCGTATCGCTCTGGCCTTGAAGTTCAAGCAGGCTATGCGCAGTTGGAGGTTGAGCCAATTGAAAAGGTGAAGCTGCAACTCGGTGTTCGCTATGAAGACGGCGATGAATTTGTCAGCCCAGTTGATCTGTTTGGCGCTGGCGGCCTTGTAACAACGCGGATCAAAAAGACTGATTATCTTCCCGCCGCGACGCTGACGTGGAATTTTTACGAAGACATGCAGCTTCGCTTTGCGGCTTCGAGAACACTCGCCCGCCCGCAGTTCCGTGAACTTGCGCCGCAGCAATATCTTGATAGCGAAGTTGACCGAACATTTTTCGGCAACCAGTTCCTGACCAACAGCAAACTTGAAAATTTCGACGCGCGCTATGAATGGTTTTTTGCCAAGGATCAGCGGCTGACGCTTGCTGGTTTCTATAAGAAAATTGACAAACCGATTGAAACCGTCGCGTTTCAGCAGGGCGGCACATTCTTCACGACCTTTGCGAACGCGCCGCAAGCTACGCTTTACGGCGCTGAGATTGAGGCTCAGAAATATTTTGATCTTGATGATGTGATCGGTGGTTCATTCTTTGACTCGCGGCGGATCATTGCAATCGCCAATTACACCTATACCAAATCCGATATCAAAGTGGGGGCAGGGGATACAACGATACCTGTAACCAGTGCGGGTGTCCCCGTGCCCGCCAGCAATCTATTCGTTGACGGAACCGCGCTTACTGGCCAATCGGATCATCTGCTCAATCTCCAATTTGGGCTCGAAGACACAGACTCGCTGTCGCAGCAAACGCTTCTCCTTACCTATGCAAGCAAGCGCGTCACCAATCGGGGCCCGTCAGGGCAGCCCGATCTCATCGAAAAGCCCGGTATTCGTCTTGATCTTGTCGTGCGGCAGGGGTTCTCGCTTGGCGGGGCCGATCTTGAACTCAAGCTTGAGGGACGCAACCTGACCAATACTAAGTTTGAAGAGTCGCAGACGCTTGGTGCGTCGAAGATTTTCAATAACGGTTATGATATCGGTCGCAGCTTCTCAATCGGGCTAAGTGCAAAATTTTAATGCGTGCGCGTGCGTTTCCAATCGGCCATAAGCGCGGATAAGCATTAACCATGATCTGGGAGCGATTCTGTTGCGATTTGGTGCCTTTCAAAGGCCGCGCGTTGGCGTAGGTACGTCTGCCCTCCCAATCATTCAGGGCGTGGTTCTCGTTCTTTTAATCGTGGCGCTTGCCATTCAGGCTGCGCGGTTGATTTGGGCGATGGTCGCTCCGATTGGGCCGGTTGGTGAATGGCGGCCTGCGACGATCCATAATAGCGCGGTCTCGCGTTCGGGTGGCAATGGCTTTGATCCATTTTTTCGTTTGACCTCGCCAGCCCAAGAAACTGTGGTGACTTCACTGGCGCTCACGCTCTTCGGAGTGCGGATGGATATGGCGACAGGGCGTGGTTCGGCGATCATCGCAACCGCTGACGGTGTGCAATCAAGCTATGCCGTTGGTGATGAAATTGAGCTGGGTGTTACGCTCAAAATGGTGTCATTTGATAATGTCACGATTGATCGCGGCGGCGTTGCCGAACAGATTTTCCTTGATCAGTCTGTGGCAGCCCCAGTTGCCCAGCCAAGCGAAGCTGGTGCGTTTCCGGCGGGGGAAGCCAGTGGTTCTTCGCTGCTCGCCAACAGTATTGAGATTGCGCCGCGTGCTGAAAATGGCAAAATCAGCGGAATGACGCTTAATCCGAAGGGCGATGGTGCTTTGTTTAAGGCGGCGGGACTTGAGCCGGGTGACGTCCTGACGGCAGTAAATGGCAAATCGGTAAGTGACGGTGAGGATGTGCGGTCAATCCTTGCAGGCGGCGGAACGGTGTCACTTGAGGTTGAACGTGGTGGACGCCGCATGACAGTGAGTGCAAAGACGGGCCAATGAAAAAGCTGATCCTCGCCGCGACGCTCGCGTTTTACCCACTCTCACCAATTTTGGCGCAGAATACCCTCAATCTGCGCGATGCCGATGTCCGTGCGTTTATTCGGGATGCGGCGCGCGTCACTGGACGTAGTTTCATCATAGATGGCCGCGTTGACGGCAAGGTTTCGGTGGTGACTGATCGGCCTTTGAGCAAATCCGAATATTTTGAGGTGTTCCTCTCTACGCTGCGCGCCAACGGTTTTATCGCGGTGCCAACGACGGGCGGCTTGCGGATTCAGCCGGTTGAGGGCGCGTCTACCCAGCCGGGGAAAATCGGCAGCAGCGGAGCCGCGCGTAACCAGTTTGTGACTGAGGTTTTCCGGCTGCGCTCAATCGAAGCGGCGTCTGCGGTTGAAACACTACGCCCGCTGGTCAGCCGTGAAGGCTCAGTTACTGCGAACCGCGCGGGCAATAGCTTGGTTGTCGCTGACTATGCTGACAATATTCGCCGCATCCGATCCTTGTTGGTTCGCATAGATAGCGAAGGTGCGTCAACCGAAGTGATCGCACTCAAAAATGCGGGCGCGCGTGAGATCGCGGCTTCGCTCCAGCAATTGGCGAGCGGCGGGCAAAGCGGCGGAGAGGGCGCGCGGACAGCGATTTCAGTTGTTGCGATTGATAGCAGCAATTCGCTCGCACTGCGCGGGGATAGTGGCACGGTGTCACGCTTTGCCGCGATTGCGCGTGATCTTGATAAGCGCGCGGCGAGCGGCACCGAAATTCGCGTGCTGTTCCTCCAACATGCGGATGCTGAAAAACTATTGCCAGTGCTGCAACAATTGGTCGGGCAGGCGGGGGCAGCCGTTACCTCGTCAACCCCGTCAAGTGGGAATAACGCTGCGCCTGCGCCAGTTTCAGCAGCCCCCATTCAAGCAGCGGCACCATCCCCATCAGGACGCGCTGCCCCCGTCATTGCGCGTTATGAGGGCGTCAACGCGATCATCATCTCCGCTCCGGCTGACTTGCAACGCACGCTGGGCGAAGTTGTGCGTCAGCTTGACACCCGGCGTGAGCAAGTGCTGGTCGAGGCGATCATCATCGAAATTTCGGACACGGCGGCAAAGCGGCTTGGTGTTCAAGTCTTGCTTGGCGGCACACCGGGGAGCGGCAGTCCCTTTGCCGCGACCAATTATTCAAACACCGCGCCGAGTCTTTTGACCATCGCTGGCGCAGTCGGCGCACGCGAACTTGACCGCAGCACAACGACGATCAACGGCACCACCACAACGACCACAAACGGCAGCGCGACAAGCGATCAGCTTGCGCAGGCGGCAGTGACGTCAATCCTCGGCGCGACTGGCGGATTTGGCGGCTTTGCGACCAATATCGGGAAAAATGGGCTGTTTGGGACGATTATCAACGCGGTTAGTCAAGATAATAAATCGAATATCCTTTCCACCCCGTCGATCCTAACGCTTGATAATCAAGAGGCAAAGCTGCTCGTCGGGCAGGAAATCCCAATCACAACTGGTGAGCAACTCGGCCAGAATTTTGACAACGCTTTCCGCACCGTTCAGCGTCAGAATGTCGGCATCCAACTTGAGGTCAAGCCGCAGATCAATGCGGGGGGATCAATTAAACTGTTCATCCGTCAGGAAGTCAGCTCAATTGCAGGGCCGGTATCAAGCAATTTCTCCGATCTGATCCTCAATAAACGCGAAATTCAGACGACGGTGACGATTGATGATGGTCAGATTGTCGCGCTTGGCGGACTCCTTGACGATAATGAGCGGCGGACGATTGAGAAAATTCCACTGCTCGGCGATATTCCGGGGCTTGGCGCGCTGTTCCGGTCAAGAGCGAAATCA
>JAYTMV010000218.1:0-12058 GCA_043728175.1 Sphingomonadales bacterium | reverse complement strand
TGATGCTGAACTTTTGACAACGATCCTTAAAAACAGCGGCTATTATGATGCCGTGGTCGAACCCGAAGTCATGCGCGAAGACGGCGGCAAGCTCGCGGTAAGCCTGCGCGCAGAAAGCGGCGTGTTGTACCGGTTTGAGGATGTTACCGTCACTGGTTTAGAACCAAGTGGCCTCAAGGCCGCTGAGCTTCGTGAGGCATTCGGGATCGATACGCGTGATGCCGTCGATGTCGATGCGGTTATTGCTGGGCGAACGGCTTTGATTGACCGTCTCAAGCGCGAGGGCGCACCATTTGCGAGCATTGGCGATCCTCAGATTATCGTCGACCATGAAACGCAAACCGCGACGCTTACGCTCGATGTTAAGGGTGTTGAGGAACAGAAAGTCGGCCAATTTAAGGTGATTGGCAACCGCGCACCGTTTGACGCCAAACATGTCGCCCAAATTGCGCGTTTCAAAAGTGGTGAAATTTATAATCAAGCAATGATTGACGACCTCAAGCGCGCGTTGATCGCCACTGGTCTTACGTCGAGCGCAACCGTCAGCGCGGTGCCCTCCGAAACGCCGAATGTTGCCGATATCGCGGTCAGCCTTGAACCAGCGCCTGTGCGAACAATTGCGGGCGAACTCGGCTACGGCACTGGCGAAGGCATTCGTGCCGCTGCATCGTGGACGCACCGTAATCTGATCAAGCCAGAAGGTGCCGTTACCCTGCGCGGCCTGTTAGGCACACGCGAACAAGCGCTCGGCGTCGTTTTGCGGCAGGGGAATTTTAAGAAGCGTGATCAAGTGCTCAATGCACGGATCGGCGCGACCCGATCAGATTTCGATGCGTTTAAGGCAAGCACGTTCGACGTTGCCTTGGGGATTGAGCGGCAGAGCAACATCCTCTGGCAGAAAAAATGGACATGGAGCGCAGGCGTTGAGCTGGTTGCGTCTGATGAGCGCGATATTGTGGGCATCGGCACCGCGCGCAGACGCACTTTCTTTGTTGGCGCGCTGCCGCTTTCGCTTAACTATGATGGATCAAATGATCTGCTTGACGCCACGCGCGGATTTCGGCTCGGCCTACGCACTTCGCCAGAGATTTCGCTGCAAAATGGCACGTTCGGTTACGTTCGTTCACAATTTGACGGCAGCGCCTACATACCCGCAGGCAAGCGCATCACCATCGCTGGACGCGCGCGAATCGGCACGATTACTGGTGCTAAAAGCAGCGCGATTGCGCCATCCCGCCGATTTTATGCGGGCGGCGGCGGATCAGTGCGCGGCTATGGTTTTCAGCAAATCGGCCCGCGCGATATCGCCAACGATCCTGATGGCGGGCGTAGCCTAGCTGAATTTGCGCTTGAGGCGCGCGTCCGCTTCGGGCCATTTGGCGTGGTGCCCTTTGTCGACGCGGGTAATATTTATAGCCGCGCGCTCCCTGATTTTTCAGGGCTACGTTACGGCGCCGGGGTTGGGCTGCGTTATCATTCAAACTTTGGGCCGATCCGAATTGATGTCGGCACGCCAATCAATCGTCAACAGGGCGATGGGCGTGTGACGGTATTCGTTTCACTGGGCCAAGCGTTTTGAGGCCGCTGTTCAAATGGCTGGCATTTGGCGTCGCGGCGTTCCTACTGCTGATCGCTGCCGCGCTGTGGTTCATCGATACGAGCATCGGTCACCGCTTAATCGCCGATCAAATCGCCGCGCAAATGCCAAAATCGGGGCTTCGCATCAAGATTGGCCGAATCGACGGATCAATCTACGGAAAGGCGCAACTGCGCGCGGTGCGGCTGTACGATTCCGCAGGGCTATTCTTTGAGGCACCTGCGGTTGACCTTGATTGGTCACCGCGACGCTGGATCAACAACAGCCTTGATATCAAAGGCTTGCATAGCGATTTTGCAACACTGCATAAATTACCCAAGCTCAAACCCGGTGACCCCAACCGCGCGATATTACCCGCATTTGATATCCGCATTGGTGCGCTCAGCATTGATACGCTCTGGATCGAACCGCGCGTTACTGGCGTGCGTCGCATTGGCAAATTGTCTGGTTCAGCCGATATTGTCGCAGGCCGTGCCAAGGTGCAGCTTAATGCCAGCACCGACGCAGGAGACGCGCTGTCGCTTAAGTTTGATGCCGAGCCAGACCGTGACCGCTTTGACCTTCAGGCCGATGTTAAAGCGCCGTCGCGCGGCGTGCTCGGCGCGTTAGTTGGCACTGCGCGACCATTCGACGTCACAGTCAGTGGCAATGGCGCGTGGCGTGCATGGGCGGGCAAACTGGCCGCCAGTGTTTCAGGCGCGCCCATCGCTGATCTTGCGCTTACCGCAAATGCGGGGACGTTCGGGCTTGATGGTCGGCTCGCGCTCGCATCACTCACCAAAGGGCGACTGCAAAAACTCACTGCGCCGATGGTGCGGGTTTCTGGTCAAGCGACGCTCAAAAATCGCCGTCTTGATGGCAGCCTTAAGCTCGGTTCAGCAGCACTTGCCATGACCGCAGACGGACTAATTGATCTCAGCACCAATCGCTTCAACGCACTCAATATCAATGCAAAACTGCTTCAATCAGAAGCTCTGTTCGCTAATATGCGCGGTGGCCCGCTGACGCTCAAGGCGCGGCTCGACGGCCCCTTTGCAACAGCAAAGTTTGATTATTTGTTGACCGTAGCCACGCTCATCTTTGGCACCACTGGGTTTGAAAATGCACGCGCATCGGGTCAAGGGCGGCTTTCGCGTAGCCCCGTCACCGTTCCTGTACGATTTTCTGCCACGCGGGTGAGCGGCGTTGGCAATGTTGCGGGCGGCATCCTTGCCAATCTCCTTGTCACTGGCGATCTCAAGGTGACTACGAAAACCATCACCAGCGATGCGCTCAAACTGACATCGGACAAGCTGTCGAGCCGTTTAACATTGCTCGTTGACCTTGCAACCGGGCGCTATGATGTTGGTTTTGCTGGCGAACTTGAACGCTACGCGATCCCCGGCCTTGGTATTGTTGATGTCCGTACTAATCTCAAATTCATGCCGGGCGCTGGCGGCAAGGGCACGATCCTTGCCGGAACTGGTCAGGCTTGGGTGCGCCGTCTCGACAATAAATTCCTTGCCAGCCTAACCCAAGGCTTGCCACGAATTGAAACCGGAATATTGCGCGGAGCCGACGGTATATTGCGTTTCAGCAATCTGCGGCTAACCGCCCCCGGCATTACCCTCACCGGCAATGGCATCCGCCGTGCAGACGGCACATTCTTGTTTGAAGCCAGCGGGCGACAGGCACGTTACGGCCCGATTGTCCGGCTGCTGCTTGATGGCCCGATCCAGCGCCCACGGCTCGACATAATATTCAAATCCCCCAACGCCGCGATGGGGCTGAGCGATGTGCGCTTGCTGCTTGATCCGAACGCGGCAGGCTATGTGTGGAATGCGCGCGGCGGTTCCACGCTCGGTAATTTCACGGGTGCTGGAGCGATATTGCTGCCAACAGGCGGCGCAGCGACCATCAACGTTGCAGCACTCGATGTGTCTGGAATAAATGCGCGTGGGTCACTCATTTCACGTGAGGGCGGGTTTAAGGGCGGGCTGACGCTTGCCGGAAGTGGAATTAGTGGACGCTTGGATTTTGCACCCGCTGGCAATATTCAACGGATTGAGGCGCATTTGAAGGCCCGCGATGCCCGGTTGAACGGCCCGCCGCTGATGTCGGCCCAGCGCGGCCAGCTTGACGCGGTTATGCTGCTTGATCCTGCCGGCACGACAATTGATGCCACAATAAGCGGCCAAGGGCTTTCGCGCGGCGGCATTTCGCTCGCGCGGCTGGCGGCGAACGTCAAACTGCGCGGCGGCGTAGGTGAAGTGCGCGCCAGCCTTGCCGGATCACGCGGGCGTTCGTTCGATGTGCAGACCGTCGCGCAAGTGCGGCCTGACCGTGTTGAACTAATGGGCAGCGGCACGGTTGACCGCAAGCCGATCCGCCTGATCAGCCCCGCGCTGTTTACGCGTGAGGCAAATGGCTGGCGGCTGTTACAAACTACGCTTGAATTTGCTGGCGGTCGCATCCAGACCTCGGGGCTGTTCGGCGAACGCGCAACTGAATTTGACGCAAATGTCAGCCGGATGCCGCTTACCATCCTAGATGTTGTCTACCCCAGGCTTGGGCTTGGCGGCAGCGCGAGTGGAACTGTGGCTTACCGCGCGGCCAATGGCGGATTGCCAAGCGGCAAAGCCAATGTGCGGATCAGCGGACTTACGCGATCGGGGCTAGTGCTTAGTTCAAAACCGCTTGATGTAAGCATTGCGGCGGTGCTCAGCGCAAACAATGCCGCCGCACGCGCGGTTGCTGTCAGCGGCGGGCAGACCATCGGGCGCGGCCAGATCAAGCTCACACCGGGTGCCGGGCCAGATATTATGACTCGCCTTAACCGCGCGCCGATGTTTGCACAGCTCCGTTTCAACGGTGCGGCTGATACGCTGTGGCGGCTGGCGGGGGTAGAGGCGATTGATCTCTCCGGCCCTGTTGCGATTGGGGCTGATATCAGCGGTACACTCAACGACCCGCGTATCGCCGGATCAATCCGCACCAATGGTGCGCGGATCGAAAGCACGGTTACCGGCATGGTGCTCACCGGCGTTAAAGCAAACGGACGCTTTGGCGGATCAACGCTGACCATTGACCAATTCACTGCTCAATCCGGCAAGGATGGCAAACTTTCTGGCAGCGGCACATTCGACCTATCCTCAACGCGCGGATTTGCAATGAATTTGAATGTGGTTGCTGATCAGGCGCGTTTGATTGCGCGCGATGAACTCTCCGCCACCGTCACTGGGCCGATATCGCTCAAATCGGATGCAAGCGGCGGCCTTATTTCTGGTGATATCGTGCTTGACAAGAGCAGCTACCGGCTTGGCCGGGCGGCATCTGCGGTGGCGGCGATTTCTCAGCTAAACGTTGTAGAGATCAATACAAATGTTGATGCGCCAGTGCGCCGCGCACAGCCAACCAGTTGGCAACTGGCGATCAAGGCACGTGCGCCGGGGCGGGTATCGGTCACTGGCCTTGGGATTGAGAGCGAGTGGCGCGCACGGCTTGAGATTGGCGGATCAGCGACTGCGCCTATCATTCGCGGACAGGCCGACCTTGTGCGCGGCGGTTATGAATTTGCCGGAAGGCGTTTTGACCTCGCGCGCGGGATCATCCGTTTTCAGGGAGAAAGCCCGCCTGATCCGATCCTCGACATTGTTGCGAACGGCGATACGCAAGGGTTGAATGCAACGATCCGCGTCACAGGCACTGGCCAACGCCCCGAAATTGCGTTTAGCAGCACCCCGGCGCTGCCGCAGGATGAATTGCTCGCGCGGCTGTTGTTCGGCACATCGATCACCAACCTGTCAGCACCCGAAGCGGTACAACTCGCGTCTGCCGTTGCGTCGCTCCAAGGCGGTGGCAACGGCCTTAATCCGATTAATGCACTTAGGAATGCCATCGGGCTTGATCGCCTCCGCATCCTTCCAGCCGATACGACAACGGGGCAGCGCACCTCAATTGCGGCGGGCAAATATCTGACCCGGCGGATTTACTTTGAGGTGATCAGCGACGGCCAAGGCTATTCAGCGACCCGCGCAGAGTTTCAAATCACCCGCTGGCTGTCACTGCTTTCGACGATATCGAGCATTGGCCGTCAATCGGCGACGCTCAAAGTATCGAAGGATTATTGAGGTCAGCTTTCCACCGGCGCAGACTGCAATTGAATGTAGTTTTGCAAGCCCATCCGCGCGATCATTTCAAACTGCATTTCAATCGTATCGACATGCTCTTCCTCATTCTCAAGGATATATGCGAAAAGATCGCGGCTGACATAATCGCGAACAGTTTCGCAGTGGGCGATGGCTTCCTTGAGCTGAGGCACGGCCTCATTTTCAAGCGCGAGATCAGATTTCAATATCTCTTCAACATTCTCGCCGATTTTCAGGCGACCAAGAAGCTGGAAATTGGGCAGACCTTCAAGGAACAGGATACGCTCAGCAAGCTTGTCGGCATGCTTCATCTCATCGATAGACTCATGATATTCAAAATCGGCGAGCTTCGTGATGCCCCAGTTTTTGAGCATTTTGGCGTGGAGGAAATATTGATTGATCGCGGTTAGCTCATTCTTGAGCGCCTCGTTCAGATATTCGATTACTTTTGCGTCGCCCTTCACAAGCTGCTCCTGTCAGTTAAATTCTATCGGTCTTATAGAGCAGAATATGTGAATAAAAAAGCTGAAAAATGGCGGTTTTCTGGGATTTTTCAGTGCGCTATTGCTAAGCGGTTGCACGTTCTGTGCTGATAATGGTTCGCGCGAACGAGAGGCATTGGCCACATTTTGGCTTGCGACCCATTGAGGCATAGGCGCTGTTGGGGCAGCTTGCCCCTTCACGCACGGCGGCACGCAAATCACGTTCTCTGATCGCATTGCACACACAAATGATCATTGCACACCTCGCTATTGCGAATCATTCCTAGATTAAAGGAGATTGATTCGCAATAGCGTATTTTGATGGGCGTTAAATCAGCTTGGCAGTCCGCTGATCGCTTTGATTTCCATAAAGTCGCGCAGGCCAAACAGCCCGGCTTCGCGGCCATTGCCCGACTGCTTGTATCCGCCAAAAGGTGCGCCAGGTGATGGCCCCCAATTGTTAATGACGACCATGCCAGCGCGCAGTCTTGGCGCAACCTTGGCGGCTTCGGCTGGATCACCTGAAATAACTGCGGACAGGCCGTATTCAGTGTCATTGGCAATTGAGATCGCCTGATCAAGCGTATCATACGCCATCACGGTTGCGACCGGGCCGAACACTTCCTCTCTGGCAATCCGCATATCAGGCGTGACGCCCGAGAAAACCGTCGGTTTGATATAATAGCCGCGATTGACGTTGGCAGGCAGATCAGTGCCGCCGGTTTCAAGCGTTGCGCCTTCATCAATCGCTGACTGGATCAGCCCCTGGATTTTCTCATACTGCGACTTGTTCACGACTGGACCGATGTGCGCACCTTCGCTGAGGGGATCGCCAACGCTGGTGCCATCAAACATCGCCTTGATGAAGCTAACCGCTTCAACTTCCTGATCCTTATGAACTAGGATGCGTGTCGGCGCGATGCAGCTTTGCCCCGTGTTGATGAGGACGCCCATCACCGTTGGTGGAAGCACTGTCGCCAGATCAGAGCCGGGAAGCACAACGTTGGGTGATTTCCCGCCAAGTTCCTGATGGACGCGCTTAACCGTATCCGCAGCAGCCTTTGCCACCAGCACGCCCGCGCGCGTTGAGCCGGTGAAGCTCACCATATCAACATCCTTATGCGCTGAGATTGCCGCCCCAACGGTCGGCCCATCGCCCTGAACAAGGTTGAATACACCCGCAGGCACGCCGGCCGCATGGAGGATTTCAGCAAAAATCGCGGCATTGCCGGGACATTCTTCCGAAGGCTTCAAAATCATCGTGTTGCCGCCTGCAAGCGCTGGGGCGACCTTTAGGGCAATCTGATTGAGTGGCCAATTCCACGGCGTGATCATGCCAACGACGCCGATGGGTTCATAAACCACGGTGTTTGCGCCGTGCTGCTCACTAAACGCAAAATCCTTGAGCGCGGCGATGGTGCCAAAGAACGCGCCCAATCCGGCTGGCCCTTGCGCGGCGGCGGCAAAGCTTACCGGTGCGCCCATTTCATTCGCCATTGATTTGGCAATATCGGGGATACGCTTCTTATATTCCTCGACAATCCGGCCAAGCAGTTCAAGCCGCTCTTCACGCGTGGTCTGCGAGAAGGTTACGAACGCTTTTTTCGCAGCGGCGACAGCGGCATCAACGTCAGCCTTGCTGCCCATTGTGATTTCGGTGCAGGCTTCTTCGGTTGATGGGCTGATCACCTCGTGCCGGGTGCCGCCGATGCTGTCGACCCACGCACCGTTGATATACTGCTTCAGATAGCTGTCCATAATGTCGCTCCTTCGATTCGCGGGGGATAATGATGAGTTTTGATGTGGGACTTTTCGAGCCAAGGTCAAGCAATACCCCTCAACCAAACATCTTTGCCGCCATAATCCAAATGCACCCGGCAAGCGTTACAGCACCCCCTGCAATCGTAAAACGCGACGCAAAGCGGAGCATCTTCATCTGCACATCAATTGACCGGCAGAAAGCAGCAAAAAGCCGCCGAACGAGCATTTCGGGGCTTTCCTCGATTCCTTCGGGATCAAACTCCTCACCCACCAATATCCCGCGCACACAGAGATACCCCGAAACCGAGAGTAGCAACACGCCAAGCGTGATCACGAGTACCGGCCACGGCTGCGTTGGCGCATCAAGGCTAAGTGGTGAACCTGGCGACGCTGAAATCGGCTGAATTGCTGAGGCGAGCAGCAGCGCATTGAACCCGAGCAGCGCGCCAAGCCGGACAGACAGATCAAGATCCTTATGCTTGAGCATGTCAAAATCGGCGGCAAAATTGGGTGAGAGCCCGCCGCCGCTGATTTTCTGAAATGCACGAAGCAAAGTCCGCATCGAGGCACGTTGATACTCAGCCATTATTTTTCCTCTAACCAAAGCTTGACCATCCGAATAATCGCCCGCCCTCCTAAAGCCAAGCGCGGCGGCGCCGTTCATCATAATGTAGCGGAAGATATTACACCCATCGGAAAGAGATTAAGCAATGGCGGCTTCATTGATGCACGCGATCAAACGTGAAGCAGCGCCGCATTGCCAAGCCGTAGAAACCGTTATGCCCGGTAACCGCGATAGCCAGATGCGCGCGCTGATGCTGATTGAACAAGTCGCTTCCATTGCAAACCGGAGCAGTGATCCAGGCATTTTACTCAAAATCATTGTCGAAATCACCTGCCTTGATATGGGCTTCGTTGCAGGTAATGCCCTGATACGTGAAGGGGGTGAGGGCGAAGTTGAGCTCAATGGTTGCGACGCGGCCTTTGCTACTGACGGCGAAGCGGGGGCCGGGTTTATCGAGGTTTCAAACCGCTTTTCGACTTGGGCTTGCGCAACGCTACCCGGACGACTGCTGCTTGACGGCGTGCCGTCAACGCTGACGAACTTGCAAACCCGCACCAATTTCTCGCGCCACCGCGAGGCACAGGCCATCGGTGCCCAGTCGATGGTCGCTATACCAATCCTTATTGATGGTAATGTCGCGGGCGCCCTCGAGTTTTTCCTTGAGCAAAGCGAAGCGGCTGATGCGCGTATGATTGATATTCTCAGCCATATCAGTGGCGAAATCGCCCATGTTTTTAGGCGTGCCTCGAAAGAAGCACAGCTACGCCGTGATGCAGTGCGTGACGCGGCAACCGGCCTGCCAAACCGAACGATGTTTGAAACGCAATTGAACCTTGCGTTTGATGCCGCGCGCGATGCCCAACGTCCGGGGCCAAGCCTAATAGTTATCGAATTTGAAGGCCTGAAACGCATTCGTGACATCGCGGGCTTTCAAGAGGCCGACGTGCTGCTTTGCGAAATGACCCAGCGGATCGATCGCCTTGTTGATGAATTTGGCGCGGCTGATCGGCTGTTGCTGCATTACGCCCATTCGATCATGTTTGCGCGCATCGGTGGCGATGATTTCGCGATCAGTATCGACGGGCCTGACCGCGAGAATCTTTGTGCCGAGATAGCCGAGGCTATCCATCATAATCTCCGCGCGCATAGCGGCAACAAACAAGGATCGCCCCATATCACGGGCAGTATCGGCGTTGCGCATGACGACGGTAGCTATGCCACATCCGAAGAAATTTTGCGCGATGCTGACTTTGCGATGTACCAAGCGCAGACGCGTGGAACCCATCAGACGGTCATTTTTGATCAACTGATGCGTACCAATAATCAGGCTTTGGCCGGCGTAGTTACAGCGCTGCAAGATGCGATCCGGCTGCATCAATTTGAGCTTTTTTATCAGCCGATTTATACGCTTGCCAACCATCATCTCGTCGGCGTTGAGGCGCTGGTGCGCTGGCGACGCGCCGATGGTACGCTGACGATGCCCGACGACTTCATTGGGATCGCCGAGGATCACGGCCTGATTGGTGAGATTGGCAGCCAAGCGCTGCGATTGGCCTGCAAGACGATAGCTGCGCTAAGCTCCAATATGCCCGAAGTGTACCGCCCCTTTGTCAGCGTCAATGTCTCAACCCAGCAATTCCTCCAGCCGCGTTTTCTTGAAGACGTCCGGGAGATTATTGACGATACTGCAATTGATCCCGCGCTGCTCGTCATCGAAATTACTGAGAGCGCGGCGATCATGAACCTTGAGGACACTGCGCGACTGCTTGCCGAACTGCGATCATGGGGGGTGCGGGTTGGGCTTGATGATTTTGGTACTGGTTATTCATCGCTCTGCCATCTGCAAAGCCTGCCGCTCGACGGGATCAAGATTGATAAGAGTTTTGTGATGGATCAGACCGAGGCAAACGCCAACTGGGCGGTTGTGACCGCAATCCTCCAAATGGCCAAAGCACTCGATATCCGTGTGATCGCCGAAGGCGTAGAGACCGAATTTCAGCTTGATCAGCTCCGCGAGCTAGGCTGCCTAGTGGGCCAAGGCTATTATTTCAGCCGTCCGGTTGACCGCGACGGGATTGCCGCACTTTTGGATTGTGTGGCACGTTGAACAAGATGGTGGTTCCATCCGAGCAAATTTATCTTGTGACTGGAAGCTTGATTAAAAACATGGTGCCTGCCTCCTGCCGTACCAGTTCGAGTGTCCCATTTATCTGTTTGGTCAGCGCGGTGACTATC
The DNA here is from genome assembly GCA_043728175.1 of Sphingomonadales bacterium. Lineage (GTDB taxonomy): Bacteria > Pseudomonadota > Alphaproteobacteria > Sphingomonadales > Sphingomonadaceae > Aquisediminimonas. The sequence continues at coordinate 1,291 of JAYTMV010000218.1, read as the reverse complement.
CGCATTCCGAGGCCTTTCGAAGCGGCGACATCAAAGCCTGTGGGAATGCCGCACCCATTATCACTTATGGATACTGAAATTTCGCGACTATTGGTGATGATCGAAATGGCGATTGAGCCTGGTTTTTTTTCCGGGAATGCGTACTTCATTGCATTTGTCAGAAGTTCGCTGATAACCATCGCAAGTGGCACGGCTTCATCAAGTTGCAAAATTGCGGGCTGCGGGCAGTTAAACTGAAAATCAATGCGTTCTTCATTATCAAGCGTCGCAATAGTTTCTGCTGCAAGTTCTTTAAGATACACCGCAAGATCAACGCTATCATACTGGCTTGTAACATAAAGACGCTGGTGCATTCCAGCAATCACTGAGATACGCGAACATGCTTCAAGCAAGCTTTGTTTCACTTCGCTTATATCGCTTTTGCCAGCCTGAAGCGTCAAAAGCGATATCACCATCTGCAAGCTATTTTTGACGCGGTGGTTTACTTCGTGAAGCAAGACGTCCTTAATTTTTAACGCCTCGGCAAGCGCCACCTCATCGGCACGGCGTTTGGTATCGTCGCGAATCGTGAGAACAGCCCCGATAAGCTGATTTCGGTCTCCATAAACCGGTTGTGCGTTACCGATTGCAAGGATTTCAGTACCGTCTGGTCGACGAATGCACCAACGGGCATCAACAACGGTTTCAAGCTGCTGAATTGCGCGTGTGAGGGGTAATGTATCAACAGGATGAGGCTCACCAGCCTCAGTAAAAAGACTATAAGCCTCGGTATAGTCGTCCGGTTCAACATCAAGCCGCGCGACACCGTGCAATTGCGTAGCAGAGGTATTGACGAAATTTATTCGGCCTTCTGAATCAGTAACAATGACTCCTTCACCCAATTGACTAAGGATCGCCTCACGTTCGGCAACAAGCGCCTGAAGTTTGGAGTTTGTTGATTTTAACTGCGCTTCGGCCTCTGTCTGCGCCGTAATATCTATATTGATACCAAACCAATTTGCCACAACACCGTCCGGGTCGTGGATTGGTTTGATACGCGTCAGAAATGGGCGAAAGATGCCGTCCGATCCGCGCAGTGGAAACGTCATTTCAAAAGCCGTGCCGTTTTTGATCGAGTCCGTCCAACGCGCCATTACACCAGGTAATGCCGCCGGATCGTGAACCGATTGCCAGCCCCACCCCTCCATTTCCGCAGGCGTCGTGCCACAATATTCATGCCAGCGACGATTGTACCAAATGATATAACCGTCAGCCTCCGCCATCCAGCACAGCGTAGGAATATTTTCTGCCA